>NZ_JAAQOK010000027.1:0-69969 GCF_011683705.1 Enterobacter sp. 725m/11
TCCGTCGTCGGCAGCGTCAGATGTGTATAAGAGACAGATATCGCAGATAACAAAAAAACCGCACTCACTATGAGGGCGGTTTTTTTTTGCGTAAATTACTGGGCTTTTTTGTACTGGGCAATCAGTTCAGGTAAAGGATCGCACCCGCTGGTATCGGCTTTTTTGACCTCGTCCAGCGCGCTTGCCACGGTGTGGCGCGCTAATACCGCGAGCGAGGCCTGCTCTGCTTCTTCGGAAATAGATTTGAAGTACCAGCATGCGTTCGCGCTGACCACGCAGCGGGCCGGCACGTCCGGGCGCGACGCCCAGAGTTTTTTATCTTCGGTGACTGAAAGGTAGATATCGCGCAGGGTAATCTCTTCCGGCGGACGTCCAAGATGAATTGAGCCGTTGCGGCCAAGCGTTGAGACGATAATGCCGTCACGCGTGAGTGGAACCATCAATTTGCGGATAAAGCTCGGGTTGGCTTCCAGGCCGTAGGCCAGAATCGCACTCGTCGAACGTTCACCTAGTTGCTCCGCCATCGCTACGCTGAGAACCATCTGCAAAGCTGTCGGGAAGCGGTAATCTAACATTTTTCTTTCCTGGGTTGCGGTGAATCTTGTTCTTTTTGGCACCGCAGAGGTGAATAAGCAATAAACAACAATATAACAAATACAGTAATTTTTTTGAAGCAATCTGCGGCATTTGCGATCAAACACCCTGTTCCGGTTTAGCTATACGTGCGGTTCGGGAAGTCAACCTTCACCAGGAGGCCACCTTCTGCGGAAGTACTCAGGTTTACGCTGCAGCCGTGCTGCTGTGCAACGGCTTTGACAATGGCAAGCCCCAGTCCGCTCCCGCTTTGCAGCTGATTGGGGTCGCGGAAAAACCGGTCGAATACGCGCTCGCGCAATTCAACCGGGATACCCGGCCCCCGATCGGAGACGCGTAGCTGGGCTGAATTATCTGCTGAGCGTACCTCTACCTGAATCCGCCCGCCCTCAGGACTGTACTTCACGGCGTTTTCAATGAGATTGTCTATAAGCGACATCAGACGCTCCCTGACGCCAGCGATCCAAATCTCATCCTCAGCAAAGAATTCCAGCTCAATCTTGCGCCCGGACGCTAGCGGCTCCAGCGCAGCCATTCGCTCTTGTATGAGCGAGGTTAGCGGCACGGGCTCCATCGCGGTGTCAATGCGCGCTTCACTGTGCATCATCAGCAGCAGCTGGTTGACGAGACGGGCCGCCCGGCTATTGCTGCGCACAATCCCTGCAAGCAGCTGCCGCTGGCTCTCGCTGCTCACCCAGGACTGCAGCGCCTCCACGTTGATGCGCATCGCGGCCAGCGGCGTACGCAGTTCGTGCGCGGCGTCCGCAATGAAAACCCGTTCGCGTTCAGCGCTTTCCCGCACTCTGGCAAGAAAGTCATTAATCGCGTCCACCATCTGGCGGAGTTCCTTATGCCTGGGAACAGCCTTTAAAGGGGAGAGATCGTCAGGCGAACGTAATGAGATCTCATTAACCACCTTGCTCCAGGGGCGCATCGCAATGCGGATTGACAGCCACGCAGGAAACAGAAGAAAAGGAATGCATACCAGCAGCGGCATAATGTAGTAGCCCCGCGAGTTCAGGTAGATAAAGAAGTTCCAGCTTCCGGCAGGGGTGAAAAGGGTAACCTCCACGTTGGAGTGGGGGGATTTAAGCGTGCGGCTCGTCCAGGCGTGACCTTCACTCTGAACGCGCTGCATTTCGCCCAGTCTGGTGTTTTTTACCCCCGTAGGTGCACCATCAGAAGAGAAAATAACCTCGTTGTTTTTGCGAACGATCAGATTAATCGACAGCTCCGGATCTTCACCGCCGCCATAGCCTTCCCGCAACGCTTTGCTGAATGCTTCCAGGACATCATTACGATCCTGCGGGCGCTCGTCACTGAGATCAACCAGAGTAAAAATGGTTTCGTAAGTCTTACTTCCCGTGAGTATCGGAGGGCTACGCAGGTCTTCCAATAAAATAAAGGTTAAAAAAAGACACCACAGCAGGGTAAGTAGCAGCATCTGGGCGATGATAATTCGCCGTACCAGCGTTGGGCGCCTCAGTTGGTGCCAGACATTTCGCATTAATCTGTCACCTTCTGGATAGCGACGGTATCAATGACATACCCGACGCCCCGCACCGTTCGTACATAGCCGTCACCAATTTTTCGCCGCAAATTCCCCATATGCACGTCGAGCGCATTGCTGAGATTTTCCTTCGCGCCAAATATCCTCTCTTCCAGGAACCGCCGCGTGGTCACCCGGTCAGCGCGCAGCATCAACGTTTCAAGCAGCGCATATTCACTGGCCGTCAACTCAACGTGACGCGCGTTCACCGTTACGCGACGCGTCGGGATATGAAGCGATAAGCTCCTGATTTCTATCGCTTCATTTTCAAAACCGTAGCTGCGTCGCGCAAGGGCTCTGACTCGCGCCAGCAGTTCGGCGAGAACGAAGGGTTTGACAAGATAGTCGTCTGCGCCAGCATCCAGCCCGCACAGGCGATCCTGCAGGGTGCCTCGCGCCGTCAGGATAATGACGGGGATCCCCTTAAGCTGCTGGCGCAAACGCGTCATCAGGCTCATGCCGTCGCCGTCGGGCAGCCCCAGGTCGAGCAGAATAAGTTCCGGCACGCCGACCTCAAGCTGATGCAGCGCATCCTCTTTACGGCGAACCCATATGACATCAAATCCTTGATCTGAAAGGGCGATACGTACGCCATTGCCGAGATCCAGGTCGTCTTCGATTAGTAAGATTTTCACATTGGTAACTGTATCAACAGTGAATGAAGAACAACTTAAGAAAAAAACGGTAGCAGGAAATCCGTTCGGTTGACAGCGCACGCACGCGCTTCAGCCTTTCTTCATTTTCGGCTCATAAGAACCTCAGGGTGAGTATTCAGAATGAGTGCTCTGGCGTGTAAACCGCTTGCATTGCAATCATTTGAATCCAAAGGACTTCTTCAATGAGTAACATCGAACTGCGTCATTCTTTCCCCTATTTACTTCCGAGCCGCAGACTGAAAAACATCGTGCCGGGCGTTATTCTGGCGTTACTGGCTACCCCGGTACTGGCGGCAGAGCAGAAACAGGGCAATGTCTTAACCCTGGGGGGAGGCGTTGACGTCGCGCCACGCTACTCGGGTTCGGATAAAAGCCGGGTCTCGGCAGCTCAGGTAGTAGATTATTCCATGGCAAATGGTTTCTTTATCAGCACCACGCGGGGTATCGGTTACGGAAACAACATTGGCAACCTGGATTACAACGCCGCAGTGAGCTACCGAACAGGCCGTAAAGATAAAGACGTGAGCAGTGATTCGATCAGCTCCGGCAGCGACTACCTGCGGGGGATGGGCGATATCAAAGGTTCCGCTATCGTGGTGCCGGGTCTGGGGTATAAGGTGACCGACTGGCTCAATCTGCAGCTGCAGGCTGAGATCCCGGTTTCTGAGAGAGACAACGGTGAGGCGGTGCATTTCGGCATTTCCAGCCCGCTCTACACATCGTCGAAAAATGCGGTGACGCTGGGGCTGACGGGCAGCTGGGGTTCCGGCAAGTACATGCAAACGTACTATGGGGTTAATGCTGCCCAGTCCGCCGCATCGGGATTTGCCCGACATGACGCCGGAGCGGGAATTTACGCCTGGTCGATGAACCTTGACTGGACCTACAGGCTCACCTCGCGCTGGAGCGTTCTCACCTCCGCGGGCGTAACGCAGCTGACGGGGGATGCGGGTGATAGCCCGATCGTGCAACGTAAAACGTCGCCAACGGGAAGCCTGAAGGTGACGTACAGTTTCTGATTGCGGGTTGCTTATAAATATGAGCGCGCAATAGCGACGAATTTGAGCCGCCCCGGAAAGATGATGGGGCGGTAGTTTTTAAATGATGTTTAACAGCAGTCAGAATAATGAGTTGACTGACGTTTTATTAAGAACTGAGAGGCATCGACCTGACTCCGGAGCATTTGGAAACCAGAACCTCACTGAGAAGTGTGCCAATATGACGTGGCTATCATCCCTGTCCGGAGAATAAAGTGCTCGGAAAATTATTGTTAAAGTACATGCCAGGGTTACAAAATTTGTTAGCCTACGATAAAAGCTGGCTAAAACATGATGTTAAAGCTGGATTATCCGTTGCGGCTGTAGCGCTACCCGTTGCTATTGCTTATGCTGAATTGGCGGGTGTTGGGGCAATAGTGGGGCTCTATTCCTGCGTTTTACCGATGATAGCTTATGCACTGTTTGGTTCTTCACGTCAGCTTATTGTTGGCCCTGATGCAACGACCTGCGCCGTGATTGCAGCCGTCGTGTTTCCTCTTTCTGCAGGCAATCCTGAACTGCACTGGCAACTGACGATCGTCATGACGTTGATGATGGGCGGGTGGTGCCTGCTTGCCAGTAAATTCCATCTGGGTGCACTTGCCGATCTCCTTTCTCATCCCATTCTTACAGGGTTGCTTAATGGCGTAGCCGTGACGATTATTGTCGGGCAATTAGGCAAGGTTTTGGGGATCAAGCTCGATGAAGCGCAGGTTATTGAGAAAATACTGGCCTTGCCAGGCCGACTTTTAGACAGCCATGTATTAACAATAGGGATATCACTTTTAACGTTAATTATTTTAATGGTTATCAAAACGTATCGCAGCCACTGGCCAGCACCTCTGATTGCCATTGTGATGACAACGATACTGGTATGGGGAACATCTGCGCAACAGTATGGTATTGCCACGATTGGGGGGGATGGCTTCCAGCCTGGTTTACCCGTCGTTAACTGGGGTGCGTTCCAGCCCGGTCCGATGCGAGAATTAGTGATCCCGGCGCTGAACCTGGCTTTAGTGAGTTTTGTCAGTCTGATGCTGACCGCTCGCAGTTTCGCCGCAAAAAATGGCTATGAAATTAATGCTGATGCAGAGTTCCGGGCACTGGGTATTGCGAACATTATGTCTGGGCTATCTCAGGGATTTGCCATCAGTGGAGCCGATTCCCGGACCGCGGTTAATGATTCCGTTGGGGGGAAAAGTCAGCTGGTTTCCATAGTCGCAGCCTTACTGATAGGTTTAGTGGTGGTATTTTTCACGCAGCCATTACAATTTATTCCGGTATCTGCATTAGGTATTGTTCTAATGTATGCATCGTGGTCATTAATTGATTTACGTGGTTTATGGAACCTGAGGCGAAGAAATAAACAGGCATTTCGCCTGGCCTTCTTTACGTTTGGCTGTGTTTTAATCATCGGTGTAATTCAGGGGATCGGCCTTGCGGTGTTGCTTGGCCTGTTACAGTTCCTGCGTACGGTATTTCGTCCCTCTGAGCACTTACTGGGGACTGACGAAAATGGAATGATCCACTCATTAGGGAATACAACCGATATTAAAATGGTCCCGGGCGTGCTGATGTATCGATTTAACTCACCGTTGACCTATTTTAATGTGGCTTATTTTAAACGTCGGGTATTGAACCTGGTTGATGGTGCAGCATTACAACCTAAATGGGTGGTTATTGATGCCGTGGCTTGCTTCACCTATTCAGATATCAGTGTCCTGGCAACCATTAATGAGTTAAAGCGTGACCTGAAAGCCCGACAGATTATGTTAATCCTTGCGGGCAGGAAAACGGAATTAACACGTTGGTTTAAAGAAAGTCGGCCAACGATGAATGATGATGACATGATTCTGGCGCCAGACCTCTATTTGGCACTCCGGTTCATTCAAAGCAAAGAGAGTGTGAGTGAATCAGGTGGTGATGCACAACCAAACCCTGGTTAAAGGCTTGCTCGCCACCCGCGGGCAAGCCATATCCCTTAGCGGTACAACGTCTTTTCCGCAACCGGAACAACCAACGCCGATCGCCAGTCCGCCAGCGTCAGCTGCGCAAGCCTGCCGAGCGCGATATAGAACGGATGCCCGGCATTGTCGACAAACACCGACAGAAAGCGAGTGCTCCACGGCAGCAGATGCCACGCCAGAAGCCGATCGCACTCCGACTCGCGGCCATTCTCGGCCAGCCATGCCGCCAGCAGCAGCAGGGTGCCGAAATGATCTTCCGGTTCATTTTGCTGCATCTGAAACGCGATATTGTTTTCCCGCATCCACTGGCGCAGCGCGAGAGTCGAATCGCCAAACAGCACGGATTCACGGTCCAGCCAGACGGAACCCCACGGCGGAGCGGGCAGGGCATAAGGACCAATAAACAGCCGTTGCCAGGCATCCGTCAGCGGCTCATCGGAAGATGAGGCAAAGGTTTCGGCAACGGGCAGCAGCGTTTCCGGCGGCAGGGGCCAGTCCTCTATCCATTCGCCAGCGGTAAGTGCCTGCACCAACGGGGCTGTCTGCTCGCTGTCAGGGGCGAAGTAAAATAGCGCGCCCAGTACGCGGGCGCTGAACGCGAACGAGTCACGGTGTGAGACGTCTTTCATTAAACCTTCCTTGCTCGCGCGGTTATGTCCGCGCGACGTGGTTAACCATTAATACAGACCAAAGCATAAACCAGGGTCATAGAATTCACCCCTTACACCTTCTCAATCTGCACCAGATTGGTGTGCTGCGGGTTGCCTTTTGCCAGCGGTGACGGGCGGTGCGTGGTCAGGGTGTTGATACACGAGCCGTGGTCGATACGATCGCCATTCATATTGGCATCGTGCCAGGCTCCCTGGCCCATGGCGCTTACGCCTGGCATGATGCGCGGCGTGACTTTGGCTTCTATTCTCACCTCACCGCGATCGTTAAAGACGCGCACCGTATCGCCGTTTTTAATGCCACGTTTCGCGGCATCAACGGGATTCAGCCAGACCTCCTGGCGGCAGGCCGCTTGCAGCACGTCGACGTTACCGTAGCTCGAGTGGGTGCGGGCTTTAAAATGGAAGCCAAACAGCTGCAGCGGGAACTGCGCGCGCTCGGGCGCATCCCAGCCGTCAAAGGTGGATGCATAGACGGGCAGCGGGCTGATGGTCTCATCTTTTGCCAGCTCCCAGGTCGCCGCAATATCCGCCAGCTTGCTGGAATAAATTTCAATCTTGCCTGAGGGCGTTTTAAGCGGGTTGGCTTCCGGGTTCTCGCGGAATTTTTTATAGGCCACAAAGTGTCCGTTCGGATCTTTGCGCTTATAGATGCCCATTTTTTTCAGCTCGTCATAGGACGGCAGCGTGGGATCTTTAGCGAGCATTTTGGCATACAGATACTGCAGCCACTCTTCCTGCGTTCGCCCTTCGGTAAATTTCTGATAGATATCCGGTCCGAGGCGTTTCGCCACTTCGCTCATGATCCAGTAGATAGGCTTGCGCTCAAACTTCGGCGCGGTCACGGGCTGGAGAAAAATCAGGTAACCCATGTTCCCGGCGTAATCGTTAGGGATAATGTCTTCCTGCTCGACGGTCATTAAATCTGGCAGCAGGATATCGGCGTATTTCGCCGATGAGGTCATAAAGTTGTCGATCACCACGATGGTTTCGCACTTGCTTTCGTCCTGCAGAATATCGTGGGTTTTATTGATATCGGAGTGCTGGTTAATAATGGTGTTGCCCGCATAGTTCCAGATGAACTTAATCGGCACGTCCAGCTTATCTTTACCGCGTACCCCGTCGCGCAGAGCGGTCATTTCCGGGCCGCGGGCGATGGCGTCCGTCCAGCTGAAGCAGGAAATTTGCGTTTTGACCGGGTTTTCCGGCAGCGGCATACGTTCGATAGTGATGGTGTAGGTCGACTCACGGGCGCCGCTGTTGCCGCCGTTGATCCCCACGTTGCCGGTCAGAATCGGCAGCATCGCGATGGCGCGGGAGGTCAGTTCACCGTTCGCCTGACGCTGTGGTCCCCAGCCCTGGCAGATATAGGCCGGCTTCGCGGATCCAATCTCGCGGGCCAGTTTAATGATGCGGTCTGCAGGAATGCCGGTGATGCGCGAGGCCCACTCCGGCGTTTTCGCCGTGTTGTCCTCACCCTGGCCGAGAATGTACGCTTTATAGTGACCATTCGCGGGGGCACCTTCCGGCAGCGTTTTTTCATCGTAGCCAACGCAGTATTTGTCCAGGAACGGCTGGTCAACCAGGTTTTCGTCGATCAATACCCAGGCAATCCCCGCCACCAGGGCGGCATCGGTACCCGGACGGATCGGGATCCACTCGTCTTCGCGTCCGGCTGCCGTATCGGTATAGCGCGGGTCGATGACAATCATGCGTGCGTTAGAACGCTCGCGGGCCTGCTCCAGATAGTAAGTAATCCCGCCGCCGCTCATGCGCGTTTCCGCCGGGTTATTGCCGAACATCACCACCAGTTTGGTATTTTCGATATCCGAGGTGCTGTTGCCGTCGTTGCTGCCGTAGGTATAAGGCATCGCGCAGGCGATTTGCGCCGTGCTGTAGGTGCCGTAGTGGCTCAGGAAACCGCCGTAGCAGTTCATCAGGCGCGCCACCAGCGAAGCGTAAGGGGAGGAGCGGGTGATATTGCCGCCGACAATCCCGGAGGAGTAATTAATATACACCGCTTCGTTGCCGTACTTGCTGACCACGTCTTTCAGGCTGGCGGTGATGGCGTTCAGCGCTTCGTCCCAGCTGATGCGCTCGAACTTGCCTTCACCCCGCTTACCCACGCGTTTCATCGGGTAGTTCAGACGGTCAGGGTGGTTGATGCGGCGGCGAATAGAGCGCCCGCGCAGGCAGGCCCGGACCTGGTGATTGCCGTAGATATCCTCACCGGTGTTATCCGTTTCGACCCAGTACACTTCGTCATCGCGGACGTGCAGACGCAGCGCACAGCGGCTGCCGCAGTTGACCGAACAGGCGCCCCAGACCACTTTATCTTCTGCCGGTTTCATTGCATTTTGTACCGCGGCTGCGGCGCTTTTCAGTCCAAAAGGCAACGAAATTCCGCCAGCGGCAAGCGCCAGAGAACCTATCGCCGTAGATTTCACGAGTGTTCGACGGCTAATCCCGCCGTGATGTTCGATATCGGACATGGCTCACCCCACCATTGTGATTACATATTATTTTTCCCGAAACGATAACCGGGCTAATGATGGGGTGAGTGTTACTTATTTGGAGGTATTAAATATTAATCCTTGTCAAATCAAAGGGGATTGACGGTGATTTACTGAGGTTCAGCCGGCGCATTATCCTGATTGCCGGACGCCGCCCCGCTGCCCGTACGGGTGTACAAAATTTTAAAGGTGTCGTTGGCACAGTGGCCCACCACCTGAGCGTCCGGCTGGTCAGCCTGATCGTTCGGCACAATGTTCAGCGTAAAACCTGACTCCGGCACGCCGTTGTTGATGATCTTCTGCTGAATGTCGCTTTTCACGCGCTCGCAGGAGTCCGGTGCCGCCAGCGCGGCCGTTGAGGCACTCATTAACAGCAGGGCGGTAATCCAGGGTAACCGTTTCATCTGTAGCTCCTTTTCTCTGTGTAGAGATTAATTTTAGCAGGCTTCGTGTAAACAACTGTATTTGCTAATATGATTGGGAATAATCTCTCTGTATTGGTAAAGAATGTGAAGAAATATGCAGCGATAACGCTCCTGGCAGCTACTCTCGCAGGGTGTGATAACAACTCCGCGCCGCTGTCGTTTACGCCCGAGATGGCGAGTTTTTCGAACGAATTTGATTTCGACCCTCTTCGCGGCCCGGTCAAGGATTTTACCCAGACGCTGTTCAACGAGAAGGGTGAAGTGTCCAAACGGGTCACCGGCACCGTGTCGGCGGAAGGGTGTTTCGATACGCTGGAGCTGCACGACCTGGAGGCTAACACGGGCGTAGCGCTGGTGCTGGATGCAAACTACTACATCGATGCAGAAACCCAGCAGCGTAAGGTGAAGCTGCAGGGCAAATGCCAGCTGGCCGAACTGCCGTCAGCCGGGGTGACGTGGGATACCGACGACAACGGCTTCGTGGTGGCCGCACATGGTAAAGAGATGGAGGTGAAGTACCGCTACGATGCGGATGGCTACCCGCTGGGCAAAACCACCGTCTCCGGGGATCAGCATTTATCGGTACAGTCGACGCCGTCTAAGGATCTGCGCAAAAGAATGGATTACTCGGCCGTGAGCCTGTTAAACGATAAGCCGCTGGGCAACGTGACGCAGAGCTGCGACTACGATCGCCACAATAACCCGGTGAGCTGCGATCTGACGATCACGGACGACAGCGTCAAACCCGCCGTTGAGCGCAAGTACACCATCAAAAACACGATTGAGTATTACTGAGAATGAAACCGCGCAGGCTACTGCGCGGTTGGTTTCAGCAGGCTGGCACCTGACGGCTTGTGACCGGCCAGATGCTGATGCTGGAAAATGCACATGCGGATGGTATTCCGGTATTCACCGTTGATAAAGAACTCATGAATCAGCTCGCCTTCTACCATAAAGCCCAGCTTGCGGTAGATATGGATCGCTTTTTCGTTCTCTTTATCCACGATCAGATAAAGCTTGTAGAGATTCAGTACGTTGAATCCGTAATCCATCGCCAGCTTCGCCGCCCGGGAGGCCAGGCCTTTCCCCTGGTGCTCCGGCGAAATAATGATCTGGAACTCCGCCCGGCGGTGAACATGGTTGATCTCAACCAGCTCCACCAGCCCGGCTTTGTCGCCTTCACACTCCACCACAAAACGACGCTCGCTCTGATCGTGAATGTGCTTGTCGTAAAGATCCGACAGCTCGACAAAGGCCTCGTACGGCTCTTCGAACCAGTAGCGCATCACGCTGGCGTTATTGTCGAGCTGGTGGACAAAGCGCAGGTCTTCACGCTCCAGCGGCCGGAGTTTTACGTCACAGGGCGCCGACATTATGGGGCTACCGTACGACCAGTGCGGCGATCCAGGCAGCGCAGGGTGTTCGGCTCCCAGTAGGCATTGACGTTCGCACTTTGCTGACACTTATCGCGTGCGTCAAAGGCGACATCTTCTTTGTCCCATTCTTTTTCAGCACGTTTGTTGACCTTCTGACGAAGGCTGCGGGTGTCATTCCATTGTTCTTTGTCCATCGCGGCGTTCTGGCGGCTTTGCGCGCTGTCACCAGACTCAATAATGAGCTTGCTGGTTTCCGCTGTCGCAGAGGCGGCAAAGGCGAACGATGACAGCGCCAGCAGGGCTGTCAGACAAAGGCGTTTGCTTAATGTAGTCATAGCGTTTCCTTTTAAATGGGTGCAGATGAGCAAGTTTCCCCGTTCAGATTCTACACCAAAGAGCAATAACGGCATACCCGCGACACGGGTATGGAAAAGTAAAAGATATCTTCAGGTACGCTGCCTAAATGAATCGTCACCTGAAGTGAAACAGGCACAAAATGATGGGTTTTAGGGGGACGAGCAGGCGACCGTTTTTGTGATCGTTAGCCGATTTTATGATCATCATACTTGTATGGTAGTTATATGAGTGGGTAAATTTCCGTCATCACAACGAACGATGTAAGGAAAGCAATTATGAAGATTGTCGCGGCTGACGTGTTTGTTACCTGCCCGGGGCGGAACTTTGTCACCCTTAAAATCACTACCGATGAAGGGATCGTTGGCCTCGGTGACGCCACGCTGAACGGGCGTGAGCTCTCCGTTGCTTCCTACCTGAAAGATCACCTCTGCCCGCAGCTGATTGGCCGCGACGCGCACCGTATCGAAGATATCTGGCAATTCTTCTATAAGGGCGCCTACTGGCGCCGCGGGCCGGTCACCATGTCGGCAATTTCCGCCGTGGATATGGCGCTCTGGGACATCAAAGCCAAAGCGGCCAATATGCCGCTCTATCAGCTGCTGGGCGGCGCATCCCGTGAGGGCGTAATGGTCTACTGCCACACCACCGGGCACACCATTGACGACGTGCTGGAAGATTACGCCCGCCATAAGGAGATGGGCTTTAAGGCGATCCGCGTCCAGTGCGGCGTGCCGGGTATGAAAACCACCTACGGCATGGCTAAAGGGAAGGGGTTGGCCTACGAGCCCGCCACCAAAGGCGACTGGCCGGAAGAGCAGCTCTGGTCCACCGAGAAATACCTCGATTTCACGCCAAAACTGTTTGACGCGGTGCGCAGTAAATTTGGCTTCAATGAGCATCTCCTGCATGACATGCACCACCGCCTGACGCCCATCGAAGCGGCGCGCTTCGGCAAGAGTATCGAAGCGTTCCGCATGTTCTGGATGGAAGACCCAACGCCTGCGGAAAACCAGGAGTGCTTCCGCCTGATCCGCCAGCATACCGTCACGCCAATTGCGGTGGGCGAGGTGTTCAACAGCATCTGGGACTGCAAGCAGCTTATCGAAGAGCAGCTTATCGACTATATCCGCACCACTATTACCCATGCGGGGGGGATTACCGGGATGCGCCGCATCGCGGACTTCGCGTCGCTCTATCAGGTGCGTACCGGCTCGCACGGCCCGTCCGATCTGTCGCCGATCTGCCACGCAGCCGCGCTGCATTTCGACCTGTGGGTGCCGAACTTCGGCGTGCAGGAATATATGGGATACTCCGAACAGATGCTGGAAGTCTTCCCGCACAGCTGGCGCTTTGATAACGGCTATATGCACCCGGGCGAGAAGCCGGGGCTGGGCATTGAGTTTGATGAAAAGCTGGCGGCGAAATACCCGTACGATCCGGCCTATCTGCCGGTAGCCCGTCTCGAAGACGGCACGCTGTGGAACTGGTAACCGAGGAGCGAACGATGAAAAGCGTAGTGATTCAACAGCCGAACCAGCTGGTGATTGAAGAGCGTCCGCGCCCGGAGCCAGGCGCAGGGGAAGTCCGCGTCAAAATCAAGCTGGCCGGGATCTGCGGGTCAGACAGCCACATCTACCGCGGGCATAATCCGTTTGCAAAATATCCGCGCGTGATTGGCCACGAGTTTTTTGGCACGATCGACGCCGTGGGCGAGGGCGTAGAACCGTCCCGGTTAGGGGAGCGCGTTTCGGTGGATCCGGTGATCAGCTGCGGGCACTGCTACCCGTGCTCCGTCGGCAAGCCTAACGTCTGCACCTCGCTGGTGGTGCTGGGCGTCCACCGCGACGGCGGATTCAGCGAATATGCCGCCGTGCCCGCTAAAAATGCCTGGCGCATCCCGGATGCGATCCCGGATAAACACGCCGTGATGGTTGAACCTTTCACCATTGCCGCCAACGTGACGGGGCAGGCTAGCCCTACCGAACAGGACGTTGCGCTGATCTACGGCGCAGGGCCGATGGGACTGGTCACCGTACAGGCGCTGAAGGGCGTCTACAACGTGAAGCAGGTTATCGTCGTCGACAGAATCAATGAGCGTCTGGCCATGGCCCAGCGCAGTGGCGCGGACTGGGTCTTTAATAACGGCGAAAAGTCGCTGCAGGCCGCGCTGGACGAAAAAGGCATCAAGCCGACGCTGATTATTGATGCCGCCTGTCATCCGTCGATTTTGCAGGAGGCGGTCACCCTGGCTTCCCCGGCGGCGCGCATCGTGCTGATGGGCTTCTCCAGCGAGCCGAGCCAGATAGTCCAGCAGGGGATTACTGGTAAAGAGCTGGCGATCTTCTCCTCGCGCCTCAATGCCAACAAATTCCCGGTCGTCATCGACTGGCTTGAAAAAGGGCTGATCGATCCGGAAAAACTGATCACCCATACCTTTGACTATCACCATGTAACAGACGCCATCGAACTGTTTGAAAAAGACCAGCGGCAGTGCTGCAAGGTTTTACTGACGTTCGGGCAATAACCCTACACGCGGTTAAGGGCCCGCGAAGACGGGCTCTCAGTGGTACGCATCTTACCTTTAGAGATAGCCATTATGACGCAAGCACAACCTCAAAGAACCACCTCAGATCTGGTGAAAGCCGCCGTTTCCGGCTGGCTGGGCACCGCGCTGGAGTTTATGGATTTCCAGCTCTACTCGCTGGGGGCGGCGCTGGTATTTCATGAAATCTTCTTCCCGGAACAGTCGGCCGCGATGGCGCTGATTCTGGCGATGGGAACCTACGGCGCGGGCTACATCGCGCGTATCGTCGGGGCCTTTATCTTCGGCAGAATGGGCGACAGCATTGGCCGTAAAAAGGTGCTGTTTATCACCATCACCATGATGGGGATCTGCACCACGCTGATTGGCGTGCTGCCGACCTACGCGCAGATCGGCATTTTTGCGCCCGTACTGCTGGTGACGCTGCGTATCATTCAGGGGCTGGGTGCCGGGGCGGAGATCTCCGGGGCCGGGACCATGCTGGCGGAGTACGCCCCAAAAGGGAAACGCGGCATCATCTCCTCGCTGGTGGCGATGGGGACTAACTGCGGGACGCTGAGCGCCACGGCGATCTGGGCCATTATGTTCTTCGCCCTCGATCGTGAACAGTTGCTCGCCTGGGGCTGGCGCGTGCCGTTCCTTGCCAGCGTCGTGGTGATGATCTTTGCCATCTGGCTGCGAATGAACCTCAAGGAGAGCCCGATCTTTGAGAAAGTAAACGATGCAGAAACAGTGCAGCCGGACACCTCGCTGGGTTCAATGGTGAAAAGTAAATCCTTCTGGCTGGCGACCGGCCTGCGCTTCGGTCAGGCGGGCAACTCCGGGCTGATCCAGACCTTCCTCGCGGGTTATCTGGTCCAGACGCTGCTGTTCGATAAAGCGATTCCCACCGACGCGCTGATGATAAGTTCTATTCTCGGGTTTATCTCCATCCCGCTGCTGGGCTGGCTTTCCGACAAAGTGGGGCGCAGGCTGCCGTACATTATCCTCAATATCTCCGCCATTATTCTGGCGTACCCGATGCTGTCGATTATCGTCGATAAGAGCTATGCGCCGGGGACAATCATGCTCTCGATCATCGTTATCCATAACTTCGCCGTGCTGGGGCTGTTTGCGCTGGAAAATATCACCATGGCGGAGATGTTTGGCTCGCGAAATCGCTTTACCCGTATGGCTATCTCCAAGGAGGCGGGCGGTCTGGTGGCGGTGGGCTTTGGCCCGGTACTGGCGGGGATTTTCTGCAATATGACGGGTTCCTGGTGGCCGATTGTAGCCATGCTGGTGGCCTATTCCGTGATTGGACTGGTTTCGGCGTTCCTGATGCCGGAAGTCCGCGACCGCGACCTCAGCGCGGCTGAAGATGCCGCCGAGGCCGCGCCGAAAGAGCGCGTGGGTTACGGCGCGGTCTCCACGCGACGCTAGCGGTTTACATCTTTCGTGACTTATCACACAACTTTTTGTTTATGTCACACCACCTGAGCAAAAGTTAATATAAATCAAAAACTCAAACGGCAGTATCAGTATGGTTGATGGCAGTAATGTTTTACCCCGGCTGCCATTCTAGTTGGTGTAGTCAGCAGGCGCTGCCGCTCTGGACTGGGGGCGGCAGCGATCCACAGCTTTCTAATTAGCGAGTCTTAATCATGGAAAACACCTTATTACAGGCCAACGCGACGCTGCCTCAGTACGATCGCGACAGCCTTAAAGCACGCATTGTACATTTAGGCTTCGGCGCATTTCACCGCGCGCATCAGGCGGTGTATGCGGACATCCTCGCGGCTGAACACGGCAGCGACTGGGGGTACTGTGAGGTTAACCTGATTGGCGGCGAGCAGCAGATTGCCGACCTGAAGGCGCAGGATAACCTCTACACCGTAGCGGAAATGTCTGCCGATGGCTGGACGTCCCGCGTGGTTGGCGTAGTCAAAAAGGCCCTGCACGCGCAGGTCGACGGGCTGGAAAGCGTGCTGGCGGCAATGTGTGAACCGCAGGTGGCGATTGTCTCGCTGACCATCACCGAAAAAGGCTACTGCCACTCTCCGGCAACCGGGCAACTGATGCTCGATCATCCTTTCATCGTTGCCGACCTGCAAAACCCGCATCAGCCGAAATCCGCGCCGGGCGTGGTGGTGGAAGCGCTGGCGCGCCGTAAAGCGGCGGGGCTGCCCGCGTTTAGCGTGATGTCCTGCGACAACATGCCGGAGAACGGTCACGTGATGCGCAATGTCACCTGCGCGTACGCCCGGGCGGTAGACGGCGAGCTGGCGGACTGGATCGAGGCTAACGTCACCTTCCCGTCAACCATGGTGGACCGCATCGTACCGGCGGTCACACCCGATACGCTGGATAAAATCGCGCAGCTGACCGGCGTACGCGATCCGGCGGCGGTGGCCTGCGAGCCGTTCCGCCAGTGGGTTATCGAGGATAACTTTGTGGCCGGGCGTCCGGAATGGGAAAAAGCCGGAGCCGAACTGGTTTCAGACGTGATCCCGTTTGAAGAGATGAAGCTGCGCATGCTCAACGGCAGCCACTCTTTCCTGGCGTACCTGGGCTATCTGGCCGGTTATCAGCACATCAATGAGTGTATGGAAGACGAACACTATCGCGTCGCCGCGCACGCGCTGATGCTCAACGAGCAGGCGCCGACCCTGAAAGTGAAGGGCGTTGATTTAGAACGCTACGCTGACCTGCTGATCGCCCGTTACAGTAACCCGGCCCTGCGCCACCGTACCTGGCAAATTGCGATGGACGGCAGCCAGAAGCTTCCGCAGCGGATGCTGGATCCCGCGCGCTGGCACCTGGTGCACCAGACGCCTTTCCCACTGCTGGCGCTGGGCGTGGCTGGGTGGATGCGCTATGTCGGCGGCGTGGACGAGCAGGGTAACGCCATCGACGTGAGCGATCCGCAGCTGGCGGTGATTCAGGCGGCGGTGAATGGAAGTGCCGAAGGGGAAAGCCGGGTTAACGCGCTGCTCGGCATTGAGGCCATTTTTGGGAAAGAGTTGCCGCGAGAAAAAGCCTTTACAGATGCCGTGATGAGCGCGTATCAGACGCTGCTGCAGAAGGGGGCAAAGACCACGGTGGCGGAGTACGTGTCCCACCTGTAATTCAACACATGCCGCCGTTCGCGGCGGCATGTTGGCGCACAATTTAGTGCATACCCAGACGAATCAGTTCAATTGGTTCGAACTTACCTTCGCATCCTTCCACTTCCACCGTTTTGCCACGGCGCACCTGCGCGGCATCCAGCCCGTCGCTGTGGATCGCCTTAATCACGCCGGTTTTGCCGGTGCCGCTAATCATGACGCGGCTGCCGGTGGTGATTGCATTGCGGTTACGGTCGTATGTCATCATGGTATTTTCTCCTCTCTAAACTATCCGTTACGGCGCTATTTCAGGTTTTGCCGTTCACGGGGCACTATAAATACGCCTGTCTGCCAGTCATGTTTTTGTTTTTGATCAAACTCACACTTTTTTCTTTATTACATGGGGCGTTGACGCTTAACGACGGCAATTTACAAAGCAGACCGTTATTTTCACTTATTGATAGTTTCTACGGGGAAGCGTTGAGGATTGGTTTATATTCCCGATGCCATTCTGGTTGCAGGAAATAACCCTTCATCGGAATAAGGAGTCAGGCTTATGTATAAGAAGATTTTGATGCCTGTTGACGTGTTTGAAATGGATTTAAGCGACAAAGCGGTTCGCCACGCGGCTAACCTCGCGAAGGCCGAGGGCGCGTCGATTACCCTGGTCAATATTCTGCCTGCCAGCAGCCGGTCTCTGCTGCGCGGATTCAACGCCGATATTAAAAAGTTTGAAGAGTATATGAGCGCAGAATCCGGGAAGAAAATGAACGAGTTAAAACGACTGTTCGATATCTCCCCGGAGAATATTCACACTCTGGTTCGTTTTGGCAGCGTCCGCGATGAAATTATCAAGCTGAGCAAAGAAGGGGAATATGACGTGATTGTCATCGGGTCAAAAAATCCGGGCATCACCACCCATCTGTTGGGGTCAAATGCTGAATCTATTCTGCGCTACGCCACAATTCCGGTGTTAGTCGTTCGCTAATTACGGCGCCGCCCGCGAAAAGGGCGGCAAATATCACTCCTCGCTAAACCACTCGCTATTTTCCTGACGAATAAGCTGCACGGATTCGCCTATCTCCTGCAGATGCAGGGTCATCGCTTTTTCCACGCCGTCCGGGTCGCGTTTTTCCAGCGCGCTGAAAATATCGTGATGCTGGCGGAGCAGCATTTCCGGCGGGGAGACGTGATCGAGGCTCATGTAGCGCACCCGGTCAATGGTGGCCTTGATATTCTCGATGGTATCCCAGGCCAGCTGGCAGTCTGCAATTTGCGCCAGCTTCTGGTGAAACTCATCATCAAGCTGGAAGAAATCGTTGAGCTGTTTACGGTCAATCGCAATGCGCTGCTGATGCAGGTTTTGCTCAAGCAGGTAACACTGGTTGTCATTAATGAGCGTCGCGGCACGGCGCACCACCGCGCATTCAATCGCCTGGCGTACGAAACAGCCGTTGCGCACCTGTGAGAGTGAAATTTTGTTCACGTAGCTGCCGCGCTGCGGGCGGATCTGAATCAGGCCGTTCTCCGCAAGCTTAATAAACGCTTCACGCACCGGCTGACGAGACACGTCAAAACGCACGGAGACCTCTTTTTCAGAAAGCGGCGTTCCCGGTGGGATCAGGCAATGGACAATATCACGTCGCAAAATGCGATAGATTTGCTGGTTTACGGGCTGGGTGGGATTGAGTTGCGATTCAGCGGCCATGAGTTGTCATTTCTCAGAGAGTTAGCCCGAACATACTACCATTCTTTTATGACCCGAAACAGACCCGGCCCGCGGGCCGGGAAGGGCTTGTTTAGCCACGATGGACGCTAAGTCCGGCAAAACTCTGGCTGACCGGCATCATTTCCACGGTATTGATGTTGACGTGTTTTGGCAGCGTCGCGACCCACCAGACCGTTTCAGTGATGTCTTCCGGCGTCAGGGCGTTGGCGTTTTCGTAGGTTTTATCCGCTTTCGCGTCATCGCCCTTGAAGCGCACGTTGGAGAATTCGGTGCCGCCTACCAGCCCCGGCTCGATATCGGTGACGCGAATGGCGGTGCCGTGCAGATCGGTGCGCAGGTTCAGGCTGAACTGGCGCACAAACGCTTTGGTCGCGCCGTAGACATTACCGCCCGCGTAAGGCCAACTCCCGGCGGTAGAACCGATGTTGATAATGTGGCCGCGGTTGCGCTCGACCATGCCCGGCAGCACCGCGCGGGTCATGTACACCAGCCCTTTGTTGTTGGTGTCGATCATGTTTTCCCAGTCTTCAACGCTGGCTTTATGGGCAGGCTCCATGCCCAGCGCCAGACCTGCGTTGTTGACCAGCACGTCGATGGCGCGCCACTCTGCCGGCAGGCTGGCAATCATCTCTTCAATGGCCGCACGGTTACGCACGTCCAGCTGCGCGGTCAGGATACTGTCACCTAAATCGTCCTTCAGCTCCTGAAGGCGCTCCTGACGACGACCCGTTGCAATCACCTTATGCCCGTTGGCGACGAAGCGACGCGTGATGCTTTCACCAAAACCTGCCGTTGCCCCGGTAACTAAAATAATCATCTCACTGTTCCTCAACGCTTTTTGTGTGGTACTAACATAGCACGCCCGCAGAGGGTGCGTTAAGGCAACATTTGTATGACGGCGTTGCAGGCGATGGCGGCCTGGCCTACTCTGGGAAGATATTCGTTCGGAGGAGTGAAAGATGACGGCCACCAACCCCTTTTTTGACATCAGCCTGCTGCCTTACCAGGCTCCCCATTTTGATACCATCAAAGACGAGCATTATCGTCCGGCCTTCGATGAAGCGCTTCGCCAGAAGCGGGCGGACATAGAGGCGATAGTCTCTCACACCGCTGCGCCAGACTTCACTAACACCGTGCTGGCGCTGGAGAAAAGCGGCGTCATGCTTGCGCGCGTCAGCAGCGTTTTCTTCGCCATGACCTCCGCGCACACCAATGCGTACCTGCAGGAACTGGAGGAGCAGCTCTCCACCGAACTTGCCGCGCTGGCGAACGACATCTGGCTGAACGACACCCTTTTCGCCCGCGTCGAGAGCGTCTGGCAGGACCGCGCCGCGCTGGATGCCGAATCCCGTCGGCTGGTCGAGGAGACGTACCAGCGCTTTATTCTGGCCGGCGCGCGCCTGAATGAAGCTGAAAAAGCCGAGCTGAAGGCGCTGAATACCGAGGCCGCGTCCCTGACCAGCCAGTTTAACCAGCGCCTGCTGGCCGCTAACAACGCGGGCGGGCTGGTGGTGGATTACGCGCACCAGCTTGAAGGCCTGAGCGCCGAAGAGATTGCCGCCGCGGCGCAGGCCGCCGCGGAAAAAGGGCTTAACGACCGCTGGCTGATCCCGCTCCTGAATACGACACAGCAGCCTGCGCTAGCCGCGCTGCGCAATCGGCAGACGCGCGAAAACCTGTTCAACGCCGGCTGGACGCGCACCCAGAAAGGGGATGAAAACGACACCCGCACGCTGATCCTGCGCCTTACGGCGCTGCGGGCGCGCCAGGCCCGTCTGCTCGGCTTTGAGGATTACGCCAGCTGGAGCATCGCCGACCAGATGGCGAAAACCCCGGCCGCCGCGCTGGAATTTATGCGCGGCATTGTGCCCGCCGCCCGCGCCCGCGCGGAACGCGAGCAGGCCGATATTCAGAAGGTCATCGACGACGAGCAGGGTGGCTTCACCGTGCAGGCCTGGGACTGGGCCTTTTATGCCGAGCGCGTGCGTCAGGCGAAATATGCCCTCGATGAATCGCAGATTCGACCCTATTTTGCGCTCAATACCGTATTGCAGGATGGCGTATTCTGGGCGGCCAGCCAGCTGTTTGGCATTCGTTTTGTGGAGCGTTTCGACATTCCGGTTTATCACCCTGACGTCCGCGTATGGGAAATTTTTGACCATACCGGTGAGGGCATGGCGCTGTTTTACGGCGACTTCTTCGCCCGCGATTCCAAGCAGGGCGGGGCCTGGATGGGCAATTTCATCGAGCAATCCTTTGAGCTTGCTGCCCGCCCGGTGATCTACAACGTCTGCAACTACCAAAAGCCGGGTAACGGCGGCGTCGCGCTTCTGTCCTGGGATGACGTGATAACCCTGTTCCACGAGTTTGGCCATACCCTGCACGGTCTGTTTGCCAGCCAGCGCTTCGCCACGCTGTCCGGTACCAATACGCCGCGTGATTTCGTTGAATTCCCGTCGCAAATCAATGAGCACTGGGCCAGCCATCCTCAGGTGTTTAGCCACTATGCCCGTCATTACGAAACCGGTGACCCCATGCCGGACGCGCTGCGGGAAAGCATGCTCAACGCGACCCATTTCAACAAGGGCTATGACATGACGGAGCTGCTGAGTGCGGCGCTGCTGGACATGAACTGGCACGGCATCAGCGAGGCCGTGTCGAGCGTTGAAGAATTCGAAGCCGCCGCGTTGAAAAAAGAGGGGCTGGATCTGCCCGCTGTACCGCCGCGCTATCGCAGCAGCTACTTTGCCCATATTTTTGGCGGCGGCTACGCGGCGGGGTATTACGCCTACCTGTGGACGCAAATGCTGGCGGACGATGGCTATCAGTGGTTCGTGGAGCAGGGTGGATTGACGCGTGAAAACGGGCAGAAATTCCGCGAGGCGATTTTGTCCCGTGGTAACAGTACGGACTTGGCTGAACTGTATCGCAGCTGGCGCGGGCACGATCCGAAGATTGAACCGATGCTGGAGAATCGCGGGTTGAGCGCATAAAGTCACTTTTAGCTAAGAAGATAACCGGGCCCCGCGCCCGGTTTTTTTTTTAAGGTCTGAAAGCCCGAAAATGGTCAAAAAAAGAGCTAAAATTTACATTTGTTAACGGTTTGAAATATATTTGTATTAAATGTGCTTAAATTTAGGCGCTTTTACCAATCTCAAATTTATAATGCTCGCAAGTTTATTTAATTATTTATGCTGACTGAAGCATGGCCGTTTATTGCATATAAGAATCATCGCAAAAAGATGATTATTATATTTTTATCTCAGCCTAAAGTATTAATTTTCTCTGCCGATTAGCATGGGTGTGGTCGTGGTGGAAACCCATTTCCATTAACCACAAAAAATAAGCCGTTATTAAAATTCATCTCCAGAAGATGAACCTATGCTAATTATTAAGGAAGAGTCATGTTTAAAAATCTCAACATCGGCACCCGGCTTACCATAGCATTTGGCGCAATTGTGGTTTTAATGTCAGTCGTCTGCGGGCTGCTCTATTTGAGCTTTGACAGAGTGACGGCCGTCAGCAAGCTCAACGTTCATAGCTATAAAGTGGTCGATAACCTTCGCTCCGTAACCGAAAACCTGATCAACATGGAAACCGGCATTCGCGGTTTTGCGCTCACCGGTAATCAGGACGTTCTTCAACCCTTCACGCAGGGGGATGAGAGGTTTAAAAGCAAAGTTGACGAAATTGCAGGGCTTACGCGTGATAACCCGTCGCAGCAGCAAAAATTAACCACCCTCTCCAGGCTTGAAGAAGAATGGAAAAGGTCATTTGCGCTGCCGTTAATCCAGCGAAGAGAGAACGTATCCCGCGGGGGGGAAGATATGGATGCGTTCATCAGTAGCCTGGAGCGTAATACCGGAAAAGAGCAAATGGACGCCATGCGGGGCGTTATTCAGCAAGCGCTGAACGACGAGTACCGCATTATGGCTGAACGTCAAACCCGACTGGCTGAAGAACGCTTCCGTACGCGCATGATGATAATCCTGGGAATGATTGCGGCGGTTGTCACCGCGCTGCTGACGGGCATTTTGCTGTCGCGCAGTATTCTCCGGCCGCTAAAGCAGGCCGTGAATACGGCGAACACTATTGCCGCCGGCGATCTCACCTCAACCATACGTATTACCCGGATGGATGAAACCGGCACGCTGCTTGCGGCTCTGGACAACATGCAGACCCAGTTGAAAACCCTTGTCACTGAAATCAAAGAGGCCGCGACGTCGGTGGATCTGGCTGCCGGTGAGATCGAGCAGGGCAATATGGAGTTATCGTCTCGTACCGAGGAGCAGGCGGCGGCGTTGCAGCAGACCGCCGCCAGCATGGAACAGCTGACGATGACCGTTCGGAACAATACCGAGGTCGCGGAGCATACGGCAACGTCAGCAAGAAAGACGGAAGCACTGGCACGTGAAGGTGAGTCTGCCGTGGGCGAAATGAGCGAAACGATGCAGAATATATCGGCTAACGCTTTGAAGATTAAAGAAATCACCAGCGTTATAGAAGGGATTGCTTTCCAGACTAATATTCTGGCGCTGAATGCGGCGGTCGAGGCTGCACGTGCCGGTGAGCATGGTCGTGGCTTCGCCGTGGTGGCGACGGAAGTCAGAAATCTTGCTCAGCGCAGCGCAACGGCGTCCAAAGAAATTGGGGCGCTGATTGAGCATGCCGTTGAGGATGTCGATAACGGTGTATCGGTGGCATCCAGAACAGCAGAGACGATTTTGCGGGCTGCGAGCAACGTGGCTACGCTTGCTGAAACTATGGACAGTCTTTCAATGGCCTCGGTTGAGCAAATGCAGGGCATCATGCAAATCAGCGCTGCTGTCACCCAGATGGATGGCGTGACGCAGGGTAATGCGGCGCTCGTTGAGCAGTCCGCAGCGGCATCGCAGGCGCTGACCGAGCAGTCCAGGGCACTGAAGCAGATGACGGAAAACTTTGCTATTTGAGCAGCAAAAGCATAATCAAAAGGTAAAGCTCCGGCGTTTTAAACGAGAATTTTAATCAAACCAGCACGGGGGCGTCTTAATAAAAAGGGGCGTCCCCGTGAATAATGAAGAAAATAGCCGAGCGTCAGTGACAAATTAAAAATACTGACTACGATTTCGTAAAACGAAAATTTAAAAGGAGTTTCTGATGTCGATTGCTGTGGTGACAGTTTTACTCTTCGTGTTGATGTTCCCGGCGGCTATTCACATTTTGCTACAGCTCGTTGGAGGCTGGTGTGACGCGTAGCTTCCCCGGTTAATCCGGTCTTTTGGGCCGTCATCTGATTTTCAATAAGCAGCGCTACGCTACATTTTTAATTTTATTGTACGATCGTCTGGACGCGGGTCATCGCGAAACGCGAGCCGGATAATTTACAGGCAGGAAGTATGTCTCTTCGTTCGCTGCGGGCGTTATGCCTGACGAGTTTTTTCATTGCGGATGTCCGTGATGGCCTTGGTCCTTTTCTCGGTATCTTTCTGACAGAACGACACTGGAGCCCCGATGATATCGGCATCCTGATGACTGCCGGTGGGCTGGCGGGATTGCTGGCTACGCTCCCGGCGGGGGTAATTACTGACACTTCGCGGAACAAACGCGCCGTACTGGCGCTGCTCTGCACTTTGATCACTCTCAGCACGCTGCTGCTCTGGTTTAGCCAGCAGACCAGCGTTGTTGCCGTCTCACAAATGGTCACCGGCATCTGCGCGGCGTTTGTCGGACCGCTCATCGCCGGGATTACGCTGGGCCTGACCGGCCAGCGCGGGTTCAGCGCGCAGATGGGCAAAAATGAGGCGTTCAATCACGGCGGCAATTTTGTCACCGCAGTGATGGCAGGCGGCATTGCCTGGTACTGGGGCGTCGGGGGGATTTTCCTGCTGATGACCTGCACGACGCTGCTGACGCTCTGCGCGCTGCTTGCCATCCGCAACGGGGACATTGATAACGATGCGGCGCGAGGGCTTTCATCCTCAGGTAGCGTTCCTGTCCCCGGCTTCGCGGTGCTGATTAAAAACCGGGCGCTGTTTGTGACCGGACTGACGCTACTGCTGTTCCACCTGGCGAATGCCGCGCTGCTGCCGATGCTGAGCATGAGGGTGGCCGCGGCACCCGCCTCGATCAACCTTGGCCTGTACGCGGCAGGCACCGTCATCATCTCGCAGGCGGTGATGATCCCCGTTGCCATCTGGGTTGCAGGCCGAATAGAACGCTACGGCTACTGGCGCTTGATTATGCTGGCGCTGCTGGTTATGCCGGTGCGCGCGGCGCTGGCGGCATCGACCGACGCGCCGTTAATGATGATCCCGGTACAAATTCTCGACGGTCTCGCCGCCGGGATCCTGGGTGTCGTCGTACCGTCGTTTATTGTGGTGCTGCTGCGCGGAAGCGGGCACGTTAATGCCGGGCAGAGTGTGGTGATGCTGATGCAGGGAGTGGGGGCAGCCATGAGCCCTGCGTTAACCGGGACGATCGCCGGTCATTACTCGTTTGCGACGGCATTCAGTGTCCTGAGCGCGATTGCGCTGGCCGCCGTCCTGCTCTGGTGGCGCGTTGCTCACCGAAGCTGGGAAACAAACGCGCCGGATGAAGCTTAGCCTCACCCGGCGTAGCATTTAAGCCAGTTCGTTAGGACACGGTTCACCCTTTTCTAACTGCTGAAGATTCCCCAGCGTGGTTTCCGAAATGCTGATCAGCGCTTCGGCAGTCAAAAACGCCTGGTGGCCAGTAAACAGGACGTTATGGCAGGCAGACAGACGGCGGAACACGTCGTCCTGGATCACATCGTTGGACTTGTCTTCAAAGAACAGATCGCGCTCGTTCTCATACACGTCCATCCCCAGCGCGCCAATTTTCTGGGTTTTCAGCGCTTCGATAGCAGCCTGAGAGTCAACCAGACCGCCGCGGCTGGTGTTGATGATCATCACGCCGTCTTTCATCTGGTCAAACGCCGCCTGGTTAAGCAGGTGGTAGTTTTCCGGCGTCAGCGGGCAGTGCAGGGAGATCACGTCGGACTGCGAGAACAGCGTTGGCAGGTCGACGTACTCCACGCCCAGATCCAGCGCTGCGGCGCTCGGGTACGGATCGAATGCCAGCAGACGCATGCCGAAGCCTTTCAGAATGCGCAGGGCAGCCACGCCAATTTTACCGGTGCCGATCACGCCCGCGGTTTTGCCGTACATGGTAAAGCCGGTCAGCCCTTCCAGCGAGAAGTTGGCGTCACGCGTACGCTGATAAGCGCGGTGAATACGACGGTTGAGCGACATCATCATGCCAATCGCATGTTCTGCTACCGCTTCCGGGGAGTACGCCGGGACGCGAACCACCTTCAGACCCAGCTCTTTTGCCGCGTCGAGATCCACGTTGTTGAAGCCGGCGCAGCGCAGGGCGATATACTTCACTCCCTGCTTTTTCAACTCTTCCAGCACCGGACGACTGCCGTCATCGTTAACAAAAATGCAGACGCCTTCACAGCCGTGCGCCGTTTTGGCGGTTTTTTCGGACAGCAGAAAGTCGAAAAATTCAAGCTCAAACCCGTAAGCTTCGTTAACATGTTGCAGATACTTTTTGTCGTACTGCTTTGTGCTATATACCGCGAGTTTCATAAGACTTTCTCCAGTGATTTTGCATTCACGTTAGCATGATTAAAATTATCTTACAATTTCTAAAATATTATTGAATTCAATAAGTTCTATCAATTATTCTAGAGCATATATACACCCTAACTCCATGATATTCATATCCAACGTTTTCTTAAGTGCGTGTTATACAAAAGACATGCCTGTTAGTTTCAATTTTCAGGAACGCAAGGGTTACCAAAGCCTGAAAACGTGGCTAAGCTTAGTTGTTGATATGACGTAGCTCTTTGAATGTATTAACATCAAAGGTAGTATTAGCATTATCGTTTAAAAATGACAGGGAGACCGAATGTACAACCATAATCGGGATAAAAGTCATTTCGAAGGGAAAGTAGTTGAGATTGAAAATCTCGCGCAACGTATTGCCACAAAGCATTTGCTTTATGGTACTTCAGGCATGTTTTTTGAAACTCAACAGCTTGTTGATCATCTGAAACGAGAGATCGAATCGCATTGCCTGACGTGGTCAGGTGGGATTCAAATACTTGATGAACAGATTCATCATCTCAAGGATCAGGATGATTTACTTACCTTCAACAAGGCTAAGCTCTACATCGTTGTTGAAAAAAATCGGACCACAACGACGACCTTAGCCCTCAAACAAATTGGTTTCGTTGCGGGTGGGGCGCAAGTGTATGGTGGCGCTAGTTTATGCGTCGGATCGCTGGGACTGGCCTGCGCCGCATATGGTGCACCTATGATTACTCATGGGTTAAACAATATGTATGAGAATGGATACTATCTTCTTTATCGGGAAGATCGGTCAGGCACGCTGAGAGATGCTTATCGTTTCGCGGCAGCGAAGCTCGGCTATGGGAATAACGAAGCTGATATTGTTTATGGCGTTGTTGATATATCATTATCAGCCTACGGTGCTGGCAGGAGAGTTCTGGCTCCCAGAGAAAAATCGTGGAGTTTGTTTCGCAACATTGAATCTGATTATATCAGAGGATGGCAGGAAGCGTCTAAAACAGCGATGGCTCTGGATTTGACCAGTGGGAGCGTCACAGGTTGGCAGATGTACCAGATAGCTAAAGAGAATTAATTATGTCGCAACAGTTTGAGTTGTCATTAACTCCCCCCATTCTACCTGCTTTATGCTATTTCATTGTTTCTATTTTAATTTTTTTCCTGTTGTACGTTGGAAAACTCAAGGTCAATAGGCTCCGTAAATATCCATTGTTCATTGCCTATACGCTGTTTGTGATAGCGATTGCAGCCATCCAGATTAATGTTTTTGCCAACGGCTATGAGTTTGTTCGCGGTTTTTTACATATCGATTTTGATCCATGGCGGTACGATTCAGTGTATTGGGGGTCGTTGATATTTGCCATGCTCTACCTATTGGCAATGCCCAGGAACAGGTATTAGTTACGCAGTGTTTTCCCGTTTTTACGTCTGAGATAATGCGTAACCCACTGAATCTAAAATGTGTTCTGTAGGTTACGCATAGCAAAAAAGTTTTCTCATACTCTTTACAGCATCTATCCTTTATCTTGGGGTTAACTTCAACTCAACCGCCAAACATGCGACAATATTCGGCATTGCCGGCTTAATTCTTTCGAAAAATCAGGACATTAACTGCCCATGAAGGGTAAATACAAAGCCGCCATTGCGGTTTTACTGCTGTTGATTTTGGTGCCGCTGACGCTGCTGATGACGCTCGCCCAGTGGGTGCCGACGCTCGCCGGGATCTGGCTCCCCGTCGGGACGCGCATTGCTTTCGAAGAGAGCCCAAAACTGACTCGCCACGCGCTGGTGATCCCCGATCTTCGCTATCTGGTGGAAGACTGTGAAATTGCCCGCATCGATAACGTGACGCTGTCACATCCTAGCCGCTGGAAACTGGATATCGGCGCGCTGGATCTTAACACCGTCTGCCTGAGCAAAATTCCCCAGTCTGCACCCTCAACGGTCGCCCCCAAAACGCTGGCCCAGTGGCAGGCTGTGTTGCCCAATACCTGGCTCACCATTCACCGTCTGACGCTCTCGCCCTGGCAGCAATGGCAGGGCGAGCTTAATGCGTCACTGACGCCCTCCAGCCAGGAGATCGCTTACCGAGGCGAACAGGTCAGCATCAAAGGCACGCTTCGCGGCCAGACGCTCTCGGTCAGCCAGTTCGATGTTCAGCTCCCTGACCAGGCGCAGCCGATTAAGCTGGTGGGCGAGTTCACTTTGCCGCTGGTGCCGGACGGCGTGCCGGTGAAAGGCCATGCGGTCGCGACCTTTAACGTGCCACAGTTAACGTCTCTGGTCGATGCCGATCTCGACTGGGAAGACAATCAGGGACAGCTGGTGGTGATGGCGCGGGATAACCCCGATCCGCTTCTCGACCTGCCGTGGCAGATCACGGCGAAACAGCTGAACATCAGCGACGGGCGCTGGAACTGGGATCTTTCGGGTATGCCGTTGAGCGGACGTGTGTCCCTTCGCGCCGACAACTGGCAGCAGGGGCTGGAGAAAGCCACCCTGACCGGACGACTGAACGTGTTGACGCAAGGCGATGCGGGTAAAGGTAACGCGGTACTGAACATTGGGCCCGGCAGGCTCAGCATGGAAAACAGCAACATGCCGCTGCATCTGAGCGGCGAGGCGAAGCAAAACGATCTCATTCTTTACGCCAAATTGCCCGCCACACTGACCGGCAGCCTGTATGAACCGCAGCTTGCTTTTGAGCCCGGCGCGCTGCTCCGCTCGCGCGGGCGCATTATTGACTCACTCGATATCGATGAAATCCGCTGGCCGCTGGCGGGCGTGAAGCTCACCCAGAAGGGCGTGGACGGGCGTCTGCAGGCTATTCTGCGTGCCCATGAAAACGAGATGGGCGGTTTTGAACTCCACCTGGACGGTCAGGCCAACGACTTTTTACCTGATAACGGCCTGTGGCAGTGGCGCTACTGGGGAAAAGGCGGCTTTACGCCGATGCATGCCCGCTGGGATGTCGCCGGGAAAGGCGAGTGGCGCGACAACCTTATTGAGCTGACGGCGCTCTCCACCGGTTTTGACAAGCTTCAGTACGGCACCATGGAGGTCAGCAAGCCGCGTCTGGTGCTGGATCGGCCTGTACGCTGGCTGCGCGATGCCGAAAAACCTGCATTCAGCGGCGCGCTGTCGCTTAATGCCGGGCAAACCCGGTTCTCCGGCGGCAGCGTATTGCCGCCCTCGGTCCTGACCTTCAGCGTCGACGGTACCGACCCGACTGTTTTTCAGTTTAAGGGCGACCTCCATGCGGACAACATCGGCCCGGTACAGGTGAACGGACGCTGGGATGGCGTGCGCCTTCGCGGGCAGGCCTGGTGGCCGAAACAGTCGCTCACCGTCTTCCAGCCGCTGGTTCCGCCGGACTGGAAAATGACGCTGCGTGATGGACAACTCTATGCGCAGGTTGCCTTCTCGGCGGCCCCCGATCAGGGCTTTGAGGCGGGCGGACACGGCGTGCTGAAATCCGGCAGCGCCTGGATGCCGGACAACCAGATCAACGGCGTCGATTTTGTGCTGCCGTTTCGCTTCAGCGAGGGGACCTGGTCCCTGGGCACGCGCGGCCCGGTCACGTTGCGCATTGGCGAAGTGGAAAACCTGGTGACCGCGCGCAACATTACCGCGGACCTGCAGGGGAATTACCCCTGGACGGAGGACAACCCGCTGCTGCTCACCAACGTTAAGGTGGAAACGCTCGGCGGGAAGATCACCATGCAGCAACTGCGGATGCCGCAGCACGATCCGGCCCTGCTGCGCGTGGACAATATCTCCTCAAGCGAGCTGATCAGCGCCGTCAACCCGAAGCAGTTTACCCTGTCGGGCCCGGTGAGCGGGGCGCTGCCGTTCTGGCTGGACAATGAAAAATGGATCATTAAAGATGGCTGGCTGACCAACCCGGGGCCAATGACGCTGCGCATCGACAAAGATACGGCAGACGCCATCGTGAAGGATAATATGGTCGCGGGCGCAGCGATTAACTGGCTCCGCTACATGGAAATTTCGCAGTCGTGGACGAGAATCAATTTAGATAACCTGGGTGAATTAACCATGCAGGCGACCATCAAGGGGACCAGCCGCGTGGACGGCAAAAGCAGCTCCGTCAATCTGAACTACACCCATGACGAGAATGTCTTTACCCTGTGGCGCAGCCTGCGTTTTGGCGACAACCTGCAAACCTGGTTTGAGCAACACGCGGCGATTCCCGGTCTCCGCAGTTCGACTGGCAAGGAAAGTGAGGAACAACAATGAAAAAGATGGCTGGTGCGCTCACCGTTGCCGCGCTACTGACTGGCTGTACGCCGCGCATTGAAGTCGCTGCGCCAAAGGAGCCGATTACCATCAATATGAATGTCAAAATCGAACACGAGATCCACATCAAGGTCGATAAAGACGTTGAAGCCCTGCTGAAATCGCGCAGCGATCTGTTCTGAGGATGCCATGAAACGATTAGCGTTGATTTTACTGGCCCTGAGTATAAACGTGCAGGCGGCTGCGCTGACCTTAAACGATGCCCGCGCGCAGGGGCGCGTGGGTGAAACCCTGAGCGGCTATCTTGCTCCGATCCAACAGGATGCCGAAACGCTGGAGCTGGTGAATCGCATTAACGCAGCGCGCACGGAGAGCTATCAGAAGCTGGCCGACAGCAATAATTTGCCGGTTGATGAAGTGGCGAAAATGGCGGGGCAAAAGCTGGTGGCCCGCGCGCAGCCGGGCGAGTACGTGAAGGGCATTAACGGTAAGTGGCTGAAAAAATAGCTAGCGGTAGCGCTTGCGGTATTCACCCGGCGAGACGCCAAAACGCTGCTTAAAGGCCGTTGAAAAGTGGCTATGGTCGGTGAATCCCCAGCTGTAGCCAATGCCCGCCAGCTTTTCATCGTCGCCGGTTGACTGCAATTCCTGCGCGCAGAGATCCAGACGACGGTTTTTAATGTACTGCGCTACCACCAGCCCCTTCTCGGCAAACATGCGGTAGAGGCTGCGTACGGACATTCCGCTCTCGGCGGCAATCCATTCCGGACGCAGCGATTCAGACTGAATATGGTTGTCAATCAGCGCCACAACGTGCTGAAACTGGCGCTCCTTGCGCGGCTGAATCACGTCGCGCTGCTGGAACGCGGGGCGCAGCAGGCAGACCATCGCCTCAAGCGCCGCTTCACTCTCCCGGTCACTCAGGTCGGGGTTGTTCATACTCTCCATCAGCAGGCGATGGCTCAGCTGTACCGTGGGTAAGGTGCGGGAAAGGGCGAGCGCGCAGCTTACCTCCTGAAAGCGGCACTGCTGCTCGATAATCTGACGGGGAACCAGCAGCGAAATCTGGCGGGACTTTTCCAGCCAGTTGATCGAGCAGGGACGAGAGGCGTCAATCAGCGTGATATCCCCGGTTCTGAGCACCGCGCGACGCTCATCCTGCTCAATTTGCGCGCTGCCTTCAAGCTGGAAGACGGTGTAGAACCAGGCATCATTACTCTGTGCGATCTCCCGTCGGGAGCGGAACAGGTTAACGCCGCCGGCGGTGACGGTACTGAGCTTCAGGCTGCGCGCGTAGCTGGTCTCCAGTTCGCCGAAGAATTTGCCTTCGGTGGGCTGGGCGTTGAAACGCCCGCAAACCTGGTTAATTTGCGCCAGCCACTGCTGGTACTGTTCCTGCTCGCTTGCACACGCCATCGTTTCTCTCGCTGCACCGTCAACGTTTTCGCATTGTTGCATTTGTGTTGCATTTTGTCAGAGCTATGAGGCTGACTATAGGAAAGAACACTCACCGGTAACAGCGATATAAGCGGCGATTATCGCGATTTGCGGCACCTGTCACAGGTGGCAAAGCGAATGTCACAGAGACAAAAGCGAGAATGCAAAACCCCACATAGACTGGATGAACACCCTGCGAAGAATAACGAAGGAGTATCCTATGTCTGAATCACAGGTGGCTGTTCTGCCTGCCGTGCAGCAGTTTTTAGACCGACACCACGGCCTGTGGATTGAAGGGCGTCAGGCCGCGTCGGACAGTGAAAAGCGGCTGAATGTCTACAATCCGGCCACGGGCGAGGTGATTGCCTCGACCGCCGATGCCAGCGTCGATGACGTTGACCGGGCCGTTATGTCCGGCTGGCGCGCCTTTGTCGCCCGCAGCTGGGCCGGAAAATTACCGGCGGAGCGCGAGCGGATCCTGCTCCATTTCGCCGATCTGGTCGAACAGCACGGCGAGGAGCTGGCCCAGCTTGAAACGCTGGAGCAGGGCAAATCAATTAACATCTCCCGTGCTTTTGAGGTGGGCTGCACCCTCAACTGGATGCGCTATACCGCCGGGCTGACCACCAAAATTACGGGCAAAACCCTCGACCTTTCTATTCCTCTGCCGCAGGGAGCGCGCTATCAGGCGTGGACGCGTAAAGAGCCGGTTGGTGTGGTGGCCGGGATTGTGCCCTGGAACTTCCCGCTGATGATCGGGATGTGGAAAGTGATGCCAGCGCTGGCTGCGGGCTGCTCTATCGTCATTAAGCCGTCTGAAACCACGCCGCTGACCATGCTGCGCGTGGCGGAGCTGGCCAGCGAAGCGGGCATCCCGGACGGGGTGTTCAACGTAGTAACCGGCAGCGGCGCGGTGTGTGGCGCAGCGCTGACCTCGCACCCGCATATTGCGAAGGTGAGCTTTACCGGCTCAACGGCAACGGGTAAGCAGATTGCCCGTGCGGCGGCGGACACGCTAACCGGAGTGACCCTGGAGCTGGGCGGGAAAAACCCGGCAATTGTACTCAAGGATGCGGACCCCGCATGGGTGATAGAAGGATTAATGACCGGCAGCTTCCTGAACCAGGGGCAGGTGTGCGCGGCGAGCTCGCGCATCTACATTGAAGCGCCGCTGTTTGACACGCTGGTGAGCGGGTTCGAACAGGCGGTGAAATCCCTGAGCGTCGGGCCGGGCATGTCGCCGGAGGCGTTTATCAACCCGCTGGTGTCGCGCGCCCACTGCGATAAGGTACAGACCTTCCTCGACGAAGCAACGTCGCGCAATGCGGAGCTGATCGTCGGTAACCGCGGCCCGGAGGGCAAAGGCTATTACGTGTCGCCTACGCTGGTGGTGAACCCGGATGCCGCGCTGCGGTTAACCCGAGAAGAGGTGTTTGGTCCGGTGGTCAACCTGGTGCGAGTATCCGACGGAGAAGAGGCGCTCCAGCTGGCAAACGACACCGAATATGGCCTGACGGCCAGCGTCTGGACGCAGAATATCAGCAAGGCGCTGGAGTACACCGATCGGCTGCAGGCGGGCACCGTGTGGGTGAACAGCCATACGCTGATTGACGCCAACCTGCCGTTCGGTGGGATGAAGCAGTCCGGTACAGGACGTGATTTTGGCCCGGACTGGCTGGACGGCTGGTGCGAAACCAAGTCGGTTTGCGTGCGGTATTAAAAAACAAGCCGGGTAAGGCGTAGCCGCCACCCGGCTTTATTTACAGCGACCACCGATCCCGCCCGGCCTCTTTCGCCCGGTACAGCGCCGCATCGGCGCGGGCAATAATCTCGGTACCCGCAAGCCCCTCGACCATACCCGCAATCCCCATACTCACGGTGACACGATCGCTGACGGATGACGCGCTGTGCGGTATCGACTCCGCGCGCAGGCCGTCCTGAATGCGTACCGCAACTTTTTCCGCGATATTCTCCGGGCAGTTAAACAGGATCACCACAAACTCCTCGCCGCCGTAGCGTGACACCACATCGTCGGGCGTTCGCACTGACTGCTTCAGCACCCGCGCCACGCGCGTCAGACAGTCGTCACCCGCCTGGTGACCGTAGGTATCGTTGTAGCGTTTGAAATAGTCAATATCCAGCATAATCAGTGAGAACGGTTTCTTCTGCTCAACCGCGTTCTCCAGCACCACTTCCATCTTCCGGCGGTTGGCGGTTGTGGTTAACGGATCCTGATGCGCCAGCGCATCCAGTCGTGAGATCAGCAGCTGGTTTTGCTGGTTACGTCGCCAGGCCTCGTCAAACCAGCTTAAGAGGATGAATCGCCCGCAGATCAGGATCAGCGAAAAGACGCTCCAGATGATAACGAAGTGAAGATTAAGGCCATCATTCAGTGCCCAGCTTGCAATCGGCAGGGTTATCCAGAGCGGGAGCACGAAGGCGAGCAACCCCACAGGGTAAAAGTAGAGGGCCGTTAACCCAGCGAGTAATAAAATAACGCACAGCGGCCAGACGTGGGGCAGCAGTAAATCGGTGATAAACCAGAAGCATGATATCGACCAGATAGCGCTACAGATACACAGCACTACGCTGATACCGGCGATGCGCCGCCAGCCCATAAGGATCAGTGCAGCCGAGAGGATAATAATGCCGAGCATCGATGCGTCGACCATTTTCATCATATGCGGCAAGTGGGGATAAAGGGGATCGCTGGCGTTAAGCAGAACATGGCGCAGCAGAATCATCACGGCGAAGCTGATGTTGACGAAAGCCAGCCAGGGCAGGTTCATCGCCAGCCCGTGCATAACCATGGCGTGGCGCGTCGGCCAGGTTGCCCGTTCCAGCGTCGGTTTTTTTCTTTTTTCCATAAAGCCCTTTCCCGTCCGGGGGAAAAATCATGCAGGTGAGATATCAGTAACTATAAGCAAGCCAGGACGATCCTCAAACGCCAGGGCAAAAAAAACCGGGCAATTGCCCGGCGGATGGTTATTTTTCGTCTTTTTTCTTCCCGAGCGTTGGCGTCTCGTCAAAGAAGTTCCACGGTTTAAGCAGGGTATGCACCCATTCCGTCGGCATGATCGGCCACTCTTCCGCGCGCGCCACGTGGGTGGTGCCGGTGGTCATCCACACCACGTCGTCCTGGTCGTTGAGCGACTCGTTATCCTTGCTGTACTGGCCCAGACCCGTATCGTGGATGGAGCGGTTAGGGAATTTCCCTTCCGGATACAGCTCGTCCGGGTGGTAACGCGTCACCCACAGCTGTTTATCCATAAAGCTCAGACGATGGTAGATCCACTCGTCCGGCGCAAATTTCGCGCCTGTCGCCACCGGATGAGTACCGCCCGCGTAAGGGATAATCTGGTACGAGACCGGGTTGCCCATGCGGTTCTCCTTGCTGGTATTGCTCAGCAGGCGGATGGTGCCCGGGTCAAACTTCTGTGCCGCCTGCTGTTCGGTATCAATATCGTACTGATTGACCTGCATGGTGCTGGTGCGCGGGCCGCCGGCGGTATTCGGCTTCACCTCCGGATCCATCGCCACCAGCTTGTTGTTGATGCCGTCCACGTCCATATCAAGACGGAAGTTATAGATGTGCTGGTGCGTGGTGCCCACGATATTATGATCGATCAGCGTGCCGTACTTTGTGTCGTCTTTGGCGGTGGCATCATGCATGGTTTTCGCCTGCACGCCTTTCACCGCCTCGATACCCGTTGCACCGGCATCAATGCCGATGGTGCCGTTTTCGTGGAACACCCAGTCGAAGATGTAATCGTAGTTGCCCACGGTACTCACCCAGCGCACCACCAGCTCGCGGCGTTCGGCGCTGACGTTCGGCTTGCCCATCTCCTGATGTTTATATTCTGGCCCCGCGTAGCGTTCGAAAATGGCGATCGCGCGCGGGATCTCCATCGGCGTGCCGGTGTAGTCTGGGATGGTTTCGTTGAGCATCACGGCGTTGGACGGCACGTCTTTACCGCGCACCAGCGGCGAGGTCAGGGTGCCCATGCCGTAGTCGCCGGAGTCGAGATAGGCCTTGAAGTACCAGCCCACGTCCGGATCGCCGTACGGGACAATCATGCCGCCGAGCGATCCCTGATACATTACCTGACGCTTTTTCCCGTTGTCGTTGTAAGTGACGGTCGAAATCATCGGGCCGACGCGGGAATCCAGGCTCAGGTGGAAATCCCAGTTCTGCCAGTGCACCATGTCGCCGGTAATGGTGTAGTTCTTGCCTTCCGGCTCAATGATGTCGAGCGGCTTTTTCGGCGTCTCGACACGGTCGCGGCCGTCATAGGGGCGCGGAGTCATCGGAACCGGCACAACGGCACCTTCTTCGATCTTCTGAATTTTTTTCTGCTCAAGATCGACCACGGCCACGAGGTTCTCGATCGGGTGGGCCCAGTAGTTGCCGTCGCCGACGTCCAGATAGCTCACCACCTTAAGCAGGCGGTCTTCCTGCTTCAGGCCGTCTTTACCGTCGAAGTAGCCGACGGTAAGCGGCGTGGTGATCACTTTTTTCGGGTCGGTGATGCCGTGTTTTTTAAGCACCTCGGCAAACTCCGGGCTCTCGTTAATGATCTGCTGAACCGCGGTGAAATCATCCAGCAGCACCATGCCGTGCGCGTCCTTCACCGGCTCCCAGCGCAGGATTTTTTTATCCTTCAGGTCCACTACGCTTTCGATAACGTGCTTGCCGTCGAGCATGACGATCTTTGCCTGGCGAGGGGCGTCCACTGCCGTACCGTTGAGCACAAAGTCCCACACTTTGGCTTTCTCTGGTTCCGCAAGGGCGATCTGGGTAAAGCGGGTATTGGGTTTAAAATCCGCAGAGGCTTTCACAATCCCGACAGCCTGCTTAATTTCGTCCGCCGTGAGCGCGTTTAGCGGGTGAGGGCGTTTTTCAACGTGGAAGGTCTGGTCAAGACCAGACTGGAAAACATCGTTGATGAAGGTCTCCGAGATAAAGGCTTTTTTGTCCTTCATCACTACCGGCACTTCAAGCTTGAGGGGGTGACCGTTGACGATGGCCGTCTTTGCGCCCGGTTTGACCTTCACGAAGGCGCCGTCTTTCGCAATGGTGAACATCTGTGCGTAATCATCCCACTGAACGTCCGCGCCAAAATCCTGCAGTGTTTTGTCCATCGGGACCATATGCGCCTCGCTGCCGTGGGCGAAAGCAGGGGATTGCCAGGCGCAACACAGCGCAACGGCCATGGCCAGTGCCGTTCTACGGGCAGAAAAAGAAGAATTGCTTCCCATCGTAGACCTCATCTTGTTGTGTTTTTAGGGTTTATTGTGTTGTGACAGCCTTATCCTGACAGGCGCCTGAGAAAAGCGTTTGCCTGCATCTGCCAGGTTATTTGTTGGTCTTGCCAGGTTAAAAAAGGCGCTGAGATAAATCACAGGTCGTGCAGAGCAATCTCCTCTCCCCGTTGGGGAGAGGGGCAGGATGAGGGCGAACGTTAGCTGAAATCACCCCGCTGGCGCGCCACCAGCGTCAGAATGGAGTAGAGCGCCACGGCCTGCTGGTGCTGGTTGAAAATCTCTACCGCCCATTCCACCACGCCGGTCGGTTTTTCCTCGGCGGTACGCTGTTTCTTCAGCGTTTTGCGCTTGCAGGTCAGACGCACCTGGATGGTGTCGCCCGGCTTGACCGGCTCGATAAAGCGCAGGTTTTCCATGCCGTAGTTGGCAATCACCGGCCCGACGCCTGCATCAACGAACAGTCCCGCCGCGGCGGAGATCAGGAAGTAGCCGTGAACCACGCGCTCGCCAAAGATCGACTCTGCCGCCCCGATCTTGTCCATATGGGCGTAGAAGTGGTCGCCGCTCAGGCAGGCAAAATTGACGATGTCCGCCTCCGTCAGCGTGCGGCGCGGCGTCAGCAGGCTGTCGCCCGGCTGCAGTTCCTCAAAGTATTTACGGAACGGATGGACGCGATCTTCCTGCACCGCTGCGCCACGCACCCACTGCTTGCCGATGGCGGCCAGCATCGTCGGGCTGCCCTGAATCGCGGTGCGCTGCAGGTAGTGCTTCACCGCGCGCAGGCCGCCCAGCTCTTCGCCGCCGCCCGCGCGGCCAGGGCCGCCGTGCATTAGCTGAGGAAGCGGGGAGCCGTGGCCGGTAGACTCTTTTGATGATTCTTCGTTAAGGATCTGAATTCGCCCGTGGGCGCGTGCCGCGCCGGCAATAAACTGGCGGGCAATGTTCAGGTCTGCGGTGACAAGCGTCCCCGCCAGGCTGCCGCCGCCCGCGCGGGCAAGCTGCATGGCGTGCTCTGCACTGCGATACGGCATCAGCGTGGCGACCGGGCCGAAGGCTTCGGTATCGTGCACCGCCGGGGTTTCATCCGGCTGCGGGCAGAACAGCAGGGTCGGCGGGAAGAACGCCCCCGCGGCCTGCAAATCCGCTTTGCCGCCCAGACGGATCTGGCAGCCTGCGGCGACCAGCCGATCCACTTTCTCCTGCACGTCTGCGCGCTGTTCAGCGTTGACCAGTGCTCCCATCTTCACTCCTTCCTGCGCCGGGTCGCCCATCACCACTTTTTCCAGACGGGCAATCAGCGCCTGGCTGACGGCATCAACCTGGCTTTGCGGGACGATAATCCGGCGAATGGCGGTACATTTCTGCCCGGCCTTGGCGGTCATTTCGCGGACCACCTCCCGAATGAACAGGGCAAACTCCGGCTGCTCCGGCGTGACGTCTTCACCCAACACGCAGCAGTTCAGGGAGTCGGCTTCCATGGTGAACGGAATCGAATTCGCCACAATATTAGGGTGCACGCGCAGGCTTTGCCCGGTGCTGGCGGAGCCGGTAAAGGTCACCACGTCCTGGCTGTCGAGCTGGTCGAGCAGATCGCCCGCGCCGCCGCAAATCAGGCTGATGGCGCCGTCCGGCACCAGTCCGCTGTCCACGATGGATTTGACCAACGCCTGCGTCACCTGCGCGGTAGCGGTGGCGGGCTTGATGATGGCGGGCATCCCGGCAAGCCAGGTCGGCGCGAGTTTTTCCAGCATTCCCCAGCAGGGGAAGTTGAAGGCGTTGATGTGTACCGCCACGCCGGATTTCGAGGTCAGAACGTGGCGCGCCGCAAAGCCGCCTTCTTTCGACAGGGGGATGAGCTCATCTTCCGGCCACAGCGTGTCGTCCGGCAGCTCGCGGCTGCCCAGGCTGGCATAAGTGAAGAGGGTGCCGATGCCGCCTTCAATATCGACCCAGCTGTCCGCCTTCGTCGCGCCCGTCTGGGCGGACAGGGCATAAAACGCCTCTTTTTCGCCGAGCAGGTGTTTCGCCACCGCTTTCAGCATGGCGGCACGTTCAATAAAGGTCATGGCGCGCAATGCCTCGCCACCATGCTCAATGGCATAGCGACGGGCGGCCGCCATGTCCAGCCCTTCGCTGGTCACTTCCCAGAGTGCTTCGCCGCTGATGGCGTGATGAATCGCGCGTTCGCGGCCCCGGCCAGACTGCCAGGTACCGGACAAGAAGCTGGCTAACTGCTGCATCGCTTATCTCCAAATGTTTCGTGATTTCACTATTAATAGTTTGATCGCGAATCATAAAAATCAAGCTGTGTTTTTAATGAATTGTTAACGTTGTGATCTGGCTGGACGAATCGCATCGCGTAAAGGCGCTTTATAAAAGGCCTGGCGTAAAAGCCTTGCGAGCAGCATCACAAAACCGGGAAACAATTCTTGGGGTTATATTTAACCTTTGTGTAACTTTTAAAAAACAAAGTGATTCAACATTTCGCTTTAATTTGCAAACTAACGAATCATAAAGGTGATGACGTGACGCAAGAACAACGGTTTGAGCAGCGCATAGCGCAGGAGACGGCGATTGAGCCTCAGGACTGGATGCCGGAAGCCTACCGTAAAACGCTGATCCGCCAGATTGGTCAGCACGCGCACTCCGAAATTGTCGGCATGCTCCCGGAAGGGAACTGGATAGCCCGCGCGCCGACGCTGCGCCGAAAAGCGATCCTGCTGGCGAAAGTGCAGGACGAAGCCGGACACGGGCTTTACCTCTACAGCGCGGCGGAAACGCTGGGCTGCGCGCGGGAAGACATCTACCAGAAGATGCTCGACGGCAAGATGAAATACTCCTCCATCTTCAACTATCCGACCCTGAGCTGGGCCGATATCGGCGTGATCGGCTGGCTGGTGGACGGGGCGGCCATCGTCAACCAGGTGGCGCTGTGCCGGACCTCCTACGGCCCGTATGCCCGGGCGATGGTGAAAATCTGTAAAGAAGAGAGCTTCCACCAGCGTCAGGGCTTTGAGGCCTGCATGGCGCTGGCGCAGGGCAGTGAGGCCCAGCGTCAGATGCTGCAGGACGCCATCAACCGCTTCTGGTGGCCGGCGCTGATGATGTTCGGGCCGAACGACGACAACTCGCCTAACAGCGCCCGCAGCCTGGCCTGGAAAATCAAACGCTTCGGTAACGATGAGCTGCGCCAGCGCTTTGTCGACAACACGGTGCCGCAGGTGGAGATGCTCGGCATGACGGTGCCGGATCCGGACCTGCGTTTCGATGAAGAGAGCGGTCACTACCGCTTCGGCGAGATCGACTGGCAGGAGTTTGACGAGGTCATTAACGGGCGCGGCATCTGTAACCACGAACGTCTGGCCGCGAAACGCAAAGCCTGGGACGACGGGGCGTGGGTGCGGGAAGCCGCGCTGGTGCACGCCGAAAAACAACGTACCCGTCAGGCCGCATAAGAGGAAATAACCATGAGCAATGTCTACTGGCCGCTGTACGAAGTGTTCGTACGCAGCAAACAAGGGTTATCCCACCGTCACGTGGGCAGCCTGCATGCCGCCGACGATCGCATGGCGCTGGAAAATGCCCGTGATGCCTACACCCGCCGCAGCGAAGGGTGTTCTATCTGGGTGGTGAAGGCGAGTGAAATTGTGGCCTCCCAGCCGGAAGAGAGCGGCGAGTTCTTCGACCCGGCGGAAAGCAAGGTTTACCGCCATCCGACGTTCTACACCATCCCTGACGGCATCGAGCATATGTGAGGCAAAGAATGAACTCAGTGACTGCCTATGCCCTGCGTCTGGGCGACAACGGTCTGGTGCTCTCCCAGCGTCTCGGCGCCTGGTGCGGCCACGCGCCTGAACTGGAAATTGACCTCGCGCTCGCCAATATCGGCCTCGACCTGCTGGGGCAGGCGCGCAATTTTCTGACCTATGCCGCGGAATTAGAAGGCCATGGCGATGAAGACACGCTGGCGTTTGGCCGCGACGAGCGCCAGTTCCGCAACGTCCTGCTGGTGGAGCAGCCGAACGGCAGCTTCGCCGACACGATTGCCCGCCAGTACCTGATGGACGCCTGGAACGTGGCGCTGTACGAACGCCTGACACAGAGCAGCGACGGCCAGCTTGCTGCCATCGCCGCCAAAGCGATCAAAGAGGCGCGCTACCACCTGCGCTTCAGCCGCGGCTGGCTGGTGCGGCTGGGCGACGGGACCGAAACCTCCGCGCAAAAAATGCAGCAGGCCATCGACAGCCTGTGGCGGTTTACGGCGGAGCTGTTTGACGCCGATGAGGTCGAGCTTGAGCTGATTGACGCCGGCGTGGCGGTGGATCCGCGAACCCTGCGCCAGCCGTGGGAAAGCGAAGTGTTTGCTGGTCTGAAAGAAGCCTGTCTGCAGGTTCCCGCAGAGGTGGCGTACCGCACCGGGGGCAAGAAGGGGCTTCATACCGAACATCTGGGCCCGATGCTGGCGGAAATGCAGTATCTCCAGCGCGCGTATCCCGGTCAGCAGTGGTAAAGGAGAACGCTATGCAACGCCTCGTCGACATCGCGCCTGCGCAAATTCCGCAGATCTGGTCGCTGTTAAGCCAGATCCCCGATCCGGAAGTGCCGGTGTTAACCATCACCGATTTAGGCATGGTGCGCAGCGTGAAGGCGCAGGGGGAAGGCTGGGTGATTGGCTTCACGCCCACCTACTCGGGCTGCCCGGCAACGGAACACCTGCTGGGGGCGATCCGCGAGGCGATGACCGCGCACGGCTTCACTCCCGTGCACATCGTGCTCCAGCTTGAACCTGCCTGGACCACCGACTGGATGACCGCCGACGCGCGCGAACGCCTGCGGGCGTACGGCATCAGCCCACCGGTGGGGCATAGCTGCCACGCGCACGCCCCGGCAGAGGTGAGCTGCCCGCGCTGCGCCAGCACCGACACCTCCCTTATCAGTGAATTTGGCTCGACGGCCTGCAAAGCGCTCTACCGCTGCAATACCTGCCGCGAACCCTTCGACTATTTCAAATGTATTTGAGGCTGCCATGACAACGTTTCATTCATTAACAGTGGCAAAAGTGGAACCCGAAACCCGCGACGCGGTAACCATCACCTTCGCGGTGCCGCAGGCGTTGCAGGAGGCCTACCGCTTCCGCCCCGGCCAGCACCTGACCCTGAAAACGACGCTGGGCGAAGACGAGCTGCGCCGCTGCTACTCCATCTGCCGCAGCACCGCGCCGGGTGAGATCAGCGTGGCGGTCAAAGCGATTGAGGGCGGGCGCTTCTCCCGCTATGCCCGGGATGAGATCAAAGCGGGCATGGCGCTGGAGGTGATGGTTCCTCAAGGGCAGTTTGGCTACCAGCCGCAGCCTGAACGTGAAGGCCACTACCTGGCAATTGCCGCAGGCTCCGGGATCACCCCGATGCTGGCGATTATTTCCGCCACGCTTTCGATCGAATCCAACAGCCATTTCACCCTGATCTACGGCAACCGCAGCAGCCAGAGCATGATGTTCCGCCAGGCGCTGGCGGACCTGAAGGACAAATACCCACAGCGGCTGCAGCTGCTTTCCATCTTCAGCCAGGAGCGGCTGGACAGCGACCTGCTCTATGGCCGCATCGACGGGGAAAAGCTGCAGGCGCTGGCGAAGACCCTGATCAACTTCCGCCAGTATGACGAGGCCTTTATCTGCGGCCCGTCGGCGATGATGGACGACGCCGAAGCGACGCTGAAAGCGCTGGGGATGCCGGAAAAATCCATTCACCTTGAGCGCTTTAACACCTCCGGAATCACCGTTAAGCGCGCGGTGCACGTGCAGGCGGAAGGTCAAAAAGTGACCGTGCGCCAGGACGGGCGCGATCGTGAAATCACCCTGACGGCGGACGACGAAAGCATTCTTGATGCCGCCCTGCGGCAGGGAGCGGATCTGCCGTATGCCTGCAAGGGCGGCGTGTGCGCCACCTGCAAATGCAAAGTGCTGCGCGGCAAGGTGGACATGGCAACCAACTACAGCCTGGAGCCGGACGAGCTGGCCGCCGGGTACGTACTGAGCTGTCAGTCGCTGCCGTTAACCGCCGACGTGATTGTCGACTTTGACGCGAAGGGGATGGCATGAGCGAGCTGATTGTTACCCGTCATGGCCGCGTGCTGCAGCTGACGCTGAACCGTCCGGCGGCGCGCAACGCCCTTAACAACGCGCTGCTGGCGCAGCTTGCGGAACAGCTTGAGGCTGCCGCCGTGGATGCCGATATCGCCGTCTGCGTAATTTACGGTAGCGAGCGCTGCTTTGCCGCCGGGGCCGATCTCAACGAAATGGCGGAGAAGGACCTGCCCGCCACCCTGAACGATATCCGCCCGCAGCTATGGGCGCGCATTAACGCGTTTAACAAACCGCTGATTGCCGCCGTGAACGGCTTCGCGCTGGGCGCAGGCTGCGAGCTGGCGTTGCTGTGCGACGTGATCATTGCTGGCGATAACGCCCGTTTCGGCCTGCCGGAAATCACGCTGGGCATCATGCCCGGCGCGGGCGGCACCCAGCGTCTTATCCGCAGCGTCGGTAAATCCCTTGCCAGCAAAATGGTGCTGACCGGCGAGAGCATTACCGCAGAGCAGGCGCTGGGCGCCGGGCTGGTGAGCGATCTCTTCCCGGCGTCTCTGACACTGGAGTACGCCCTGAAGCAGGCGGCGCTGATGGCGCGCCACTCTCCGCTGGCGCTGCAGGCGGCGAAGCAGGCGCTGCGCCAGTCTCAGGAGGTGCCGCTCCAGGCCGGGCTCGCCCAGGAGCGCCAGCTGTTTACGCTGCTTTCCGCCACCGAAGACCGCCGGGAAGGTATCGACGCCTTCTTACAAAAACGCACCCCCGACTTTAAAGGACGCTAATTGTGGAATTTATTCTCAGTCACGTAGAACAGGGCGTAATGACCATTACGCTGAACCGTCCGGAGCGTCTGAACAGCTTTAACGACGTGATGCACCAGCAGCTTGCCGATTGCCTGAAGCAGGCCGAACGCGATGATGCCATCCGCTGCCTGCTGATCACCGGGGCAGGACGCGGGTTCTGCGCCGGTCAGGATCTGAACGACCGTAACGTCGACCCCAACGGCCCGGCGCCGGATCTGGGGATGTCTGTCGAAACCTTCTACAACCCGCTGGTGCGCCGCCTGGCAAAGCTGCCGAAGCCGGTCATCTGCGCGGTTAACGGGGTGGCGGCTGGCGCGGGCGCCACGCTGGCGCTCGGCTGTGACATGGTGATTGCCGCCCGGTCGGCCAACTTCGTGATGGCCTTCAGCAAGCTCGGCCTGGTGCCGGACTGCGGCGGCACGTGGCTGCTGCCGCGCGTGGCCGGACGCGCCCGCGCCATGGGGCTGGCGCTGCTCGGGGACAAACTCAGCGCCGAGCAGGCGCAGGCGTGGGGGATGATCTGGCAGGTGGTGGACGACGACCAGCTCTCCGCCACGGCGCAGCAGATGGCGCTGCACTTTGCCTCGCAGCCGACCTTCGGCCTGGGTCTGATCAAGCTGGCGATCAATGCTGCGGAAACCAACACCCTCGACGCGCAGCTTGACCTGGAGCGCGACTATCAGCGTCTGGCCGGTCGCAGCGACGACTACCGCGAGGGCGTCAGCGCTTTCCTCGCGAAGCGCGCGCCTAACTTTACGGGGAAATAAGATGCTCAACATACGGACTGTCGCCGTGATTGGCAGCGGCACGATGGGCGCGGGGATTGCAGAAGTGGCGGCCAGCCACGGGCATCAGGTGCTGCTCTACGATATTTCCAGCGATGCGATATCCCGCGCTATCGACGGGATCCGCCAGCGTCTGGCCTCCCGGGTGACGCGCGGAAAACTTTCCGCCGATGCCGGGAGCCAGATCCTCGCCCGGCTGCTTCCCGTCACGGATATCGACGCGCTCTCCGCGGCCGAACTGGTGATTGAAGCGGCCTCGGAACGGCTGGAGGTTAAAAAGGCGCTGTTTTCGCAGCTGGCGGAAATCTGCCCGCCGCAGACGGTGCTGACGAGCAATACCTCTTCGATCTCCGTCACGGCGATTGCTGCGGACATCCACCATCCGGAGCGCGTCGCCGGGCTGCACTTCTTCAACCCGGCGCCGGTTATGAAGCTGGTGGAGGTGGTCAGCGGGCTGGCGACCTCCCCGGAAGTGGCCGACGCGCTGTGCGAGCTGGCGCTGAACTGGGGCAAGCAGCCCGTGCGCTGCCAGTCGACGCCGGGGTTCATCGTCAACCGCGTCGCCCGTCCGTTCTATTCCGAGGCCTGGCGCGCGCTGGAAGAGCAGGTGGCCGCGCCGGAGGTGATTGACGCCGCCCTGCGCGAAGGCGGCGGCTTCCCGATGGGCCCGCTGGAGCTGACCGACATGATTGGTCAGGACGTTAACTTCGCGGTGACCTGCTCGGTATTTAACGCCTTCTGGCAGGAGCGTCGTTTTCTGCCCTCGCTGGTGCAGCAGGAGCTGGTGCTGGCGGGCAGGCTGGGCAAAAAAAGCGGGAAGGGCGTTTATGACTGGCAGGGCGACAGGCCCGGGGTGCGCTGGGCTGATACCGTGAACGACAGCTACAGCCCGATGCGCGTGGAAAAAAGACGTGACGGTGTCACGGAAATTGATGATGTGTACCTGATTGAAACGCAGGGCGAAACCGCGCAGGCCCTGGCGCTGCGGCTTAACGGCCCGGTGGTGGTGGTGGACCGCATCGAGCGCGACGTCGCGGTCATCGCCGCAGCTGCCAGCAACCCGCATACGGCGACGCAAAAGGCCATCCGCTACCTGCAGCAGCAGGGGCTTCGGGTGGTGCAGATTGCCGATTATCCCGGCCTGCTGGTCTGGCGCACGGTGGCGATGATTGCCAACGAAGCGCTGGATGCTCTGCAAAAAGGGGTCGCCAGCGAGAAGGACATCGATACCGCCATGCGCCTGGGCGTCAACTACCCGAGCGGGCCGATCGCCTGGGGCGAGCGTCTGGGCTGGCAGCGCCTGCTGACGCTGCTGGAGAACCTGCAGCGTCATTATGGCGAAGAACGCTATCGCCCCTGTTCCCTTCTGCGCCAGCGCGCGCTTCTGGAGAGTAGCTATGAGTCATAACGCCTGGCACAACGCCCGCGCCATGTACGAACGGGACACCTGCGCGCAGGCGATGGGGATGGACATTGTCGATATGGACGACGGCTACGCGGTGGTGTCCATGACCATCACCCCGCAGATGCTCAACGGCCACCAAACCTGCCACGGCGGACAGCTGTTTTCGCTGGCAGACACCGCCTTTGCCTACGCCTGCAACAGTCAGGGGCTGGCGGCGGTGGCCTCCGGCTGTTCGATTGATTTTCTGCGTCCGGGCTTTGCCGGGGACACGCTCACCGCCACCGCGCGGGTGAAACATCAGGGCAGGCTGACCGGCGTGTACGACATTGAAATTCAGAACCAGCAACAGAAAACCGTCGCCCTTTTTCGCGGAAAATCTCACCGCATCGGCGGCAATGTGACAGGAGAGGCCTGATGCGTGACGCATTTATTTGTGATGGCGTTCGAACCCCGGTGGGGCGCTATGGCGGGGCGCTTTCCGCCGTTCGGACTGACGATCTCGGTGCCGTGCCGCTCCGCGCGCTGCTGGCACGCTATCCGCAGCTCGATCTGGAGCGGATTGACGACGTGATCTTCGGCTGCGCGAACCAGGCGGGTGAAGATAACCGCAACGTGGCGCGTATGTCGTCGCTGCTGGCCGGGCTGCCGCAGACGGTGTCCGGAACCACCATTAACCGCCTGTGCGGGTCGGGGCTGGATGCGATTGGTTTTGCCGCACGCGCCATTAAGGCGGGCGACGGCGACCTGCTGATTGCGGGCGGCGTGGAGTCCATGTCCCGCGCGCCGTTTGTGATGGGCAAAGCCACCGCCGCGTTCCAGCGACAGGCGGAGATCTTTGATACCACCATCGGCTGGCGATTTGTGAATCCGCTCATGCATCAGCAATTCGGAACTGACAGCATGCCGGAAACGGCAGAGAATGTAGCGGAATTGTTAAATATCAGCCGTGCCGATCAGGACGCGTTCGCGCTGCGCAGCCAGCAGCGTACCGCGCAGGCGCAGCAGAACGGCATTCTGGCGCAGGAGATTGTGTCGGTGCAGGTGCCGGGGAAAAAAGGGGCGGTCAACGAGTTCAGCGAGGATGAACATCCCCGCGCGGACACCACGCTTGAGCAGCTTGCCGGGCTAAAAACGCCGTTCCGCAGGAACGGGGTGGTCACGGCGGGAAATGCCTCCGGCGTCAACGACGGCGCAGCGGCGCTGATCGTCGCCAGCGAGCAGATGGCGCTGGCGCAGGGGCTGGTCCCGCGCACGCGGATCGTGGCGATGGCGACGGCAGGCGTGGAGCCACGTCTGATGGGACTCGGCCCGCTACCGGCCACGCGCAAGGTGCTGGAGCGCGCCGGACTCAGCATTAACGAGATGGACGTGATCGAGCTTAACGAAGCTTTCGCCGCGCAGGCGCTGGGCGTGCTGCGTCAGCTGGGATTGCCGGATGATGCCGCACACGTCAACCCGAACGGTGGCGCGATAGCGATTGGTCACCCGCTGGGGATGAGCGGCGCCAGGCTGGCGCTGGCCGCGAGTAATGAACTGCACCGACGCGGCGGGCGCTACGCGCTGTGTACGATGTGCATCGGTGTGGGTCAGGGCATTGCCATGATCCTTGAGCGTGTTTGAGCATAAAAACAATGTGAGTACCCTGCGATGACAAATACAACAAAGCTTGATCCGATCGAAACTGCGTCCCTTGACGAACTGCAGGCGCTGCAGACCGCGCGTCTGAAATGGACGCTGCACCACGCCTATAACAACGTGCCGATGTACAAACGCAAGTTTGACGCCGCGGGCGTTCACCCTGACGATTTCAACGAGCTGGCGGATATCCGTAAATTCCCGTGCACCACCAAGCAGGACCTGCGGGATAACTACCCGTTTGATACCTTTGCCGTGCCGATGGAGCAGGTGGTGCGCATTCACGCGTCATCCGGCACCACCGGCAAGCCGACGGTTGTCGGCTACACGCAGGGCGACATCGACAACTGGGCCAACCTGGTGGCGCGCTCCCTGCGCGCGGCGGGCGGCAGCGCGAAGGACAAAATTCACGTGGCCTATGGCTATGGCCTGTTTACCGGCGGGCTGGGCGCGCACTACGGCGCCGAGCGTTTGGGGGCGACGGTGATCCCGATGTCCGGCGGCCAGACAGAGAAACAGGCGCAGCTGATCCGTGATTTCCAGCCGGACATGATTATGGTGACGCCATCCTACTGTCTCAACCTGATTGAGGAGCTGGAGCGCCAGATGGGCGGCGACGCCAGCACCTGCTCACTGCGCGTTGGCGTTTTCGGCGCGGAGCCGTGGACGCAGGCCATGCGTCGCGAAATCGAAAAACGCTTAGGCATTACGGCGCTGGATATTTATGGCCTCTCCGAGGTGATGGGGCCGGGCGTGGCGATGGAGTGTATCGAAACCGCCGACGGCCCAACCATCTGGGAAGATCATTTCTACCCGGAGATCGTCAACCCGAACGACGGCACGCCGCTGGATGACGGTCAGCAGGGCGAACTGCTGTTCACCACGCTGACCAAAGAGGCGCTGCCGGTGATCCGCTACCGCACCCGCGACCTGACGCGTCTGCTGCCGGCAACCGCTCGCAGCATGCGCCGTATGGACCGGATCAGCGGCCGCAGCGACGATATGCTGATCATCCGCGGCGTCAACGTTTTCCCGTCGCAGCTGGAAGAGGAGATCGTGAAGTTCGAACACCTTTCTCCGCACTATCAGCTGGAGGTGAATCGTCGTGGGCATCTTGATTCACTTTCCGTGAAGGTGGAGCTGAAAGAGAGCAGCTTAACGCTGACGCACGAACAGCGTTGCCAGGTGTGCCACCAGCTGCGCCACCGCATAAAGTCGATGGTCGGGATTTCCACCGACGTGATGATTGTGAACTGCGGCAGCATCCCGCGCTCGGAGGGGAAAGCCTGCCGGGTGTTTGATCTGCGTAAAGCGGCGGCGAACGGTTAAAACACCTGGCCCTCTCCCCTTTAGGGAGAGGGCCAGGGTGAGGGGCTTATGCTATGATTCATCCAGGACAAAAATAACAAAAGAATGAATCACATGAATAAACTCGACGCCTTTATCCAGCACGCGGTCAGCTCGGTTCCCGTCAGCGGAACGTCACTTATCTCCTCTTTATACGGTGACGCGCTTTCCCACCGCGGCGGCGAGATTTGGCTCGGCAGCCTGGCCGCCTTACTGGAAGGCATGGGATTTGGCGAGCGCTTCGTGCGCACCGCGCTGTTTCGCCTCAACAAAGAGGGCTGGCTGGACGTCTCCCGCATCGGGCGGCGAAGCTTTTACCGCCTGAGCGATAAGGGGCTGCGGCTGACGCGTCGCGCGGAGAATAAGATTTATCGCTCAGAGCTGCCCGCCTGGGACGGCAAATGGCTGCTGCTGCTCTCCGAAGGGCTGGATAAAACTACGCTCGCGGATGTGAAAAAACAGCTCATCTGGCAAGGATTTGGCACGCTGGCACCGAGCCTGATGGCCTCGCCGTCGCAGCATCTGGCGGACGTGCAGTCCCTGCTTCACGATGCCGGCGTGGCGGAAAACGTGATCTTCTTTGAAGCCCACTCGCCGCTGGCGCTCTCCCGCGCCGCGCTGCGTTCGCGGGTGGAAGAGTGCTGGCAGTTAACCGAGCAAAACGCGATGTACGAGTCGTTTATCAACTCGTTCCGCCCGCTCCTGCCGCTGCTGAAGGAGGCCGCGCCGGAGGAGCTGACGCCGGAGCGCTGCTTCCAGATCCAGCTGCTGCTGATTCACTTTTATCGCCGCGTGGTGCTGAAAGACCCACTGTTGCCGGAGGAGTTACTGCCCGCGCACTGGGCGGGGCAAAGCGCCCGACAGCTCTGCATTAATATCTATCAGCGCGTCGCGCCGGGGGCGCTGGCGTTTGTCAGCGAGAAGGGCGAAACCTCCGTGGGTGAACTGCCCGTGCCCGGCACGCTCTACTATCAACGCTTTGGTGGTCTTACAAGCGCATAAGGAGTGAAAATGCCAGTTTATCAAATTGACGGTCTGACGCCGGTGGTACCTGACGAAAGCTATGTTCACCCAACGGCGGTGCTGATTGGCGACGTAATTCTGGGTAAAGGCGTTTATGTTGGTCCTAATGCCAGCCTGCGCGGTGATTTTGGCCGTATCGTGGTAAAAGATGGTGCGAACATTCAGGATAATTGCGTGATGCACGGTTTCCCGGAGCAGGACACGGTGGTGGAGGAAGAGGGGCATATCGGCCACAGCGCCATCCTGCACGGCTGCATCATCCGCCGCAACGCGCTGGTGGGTATGAACGCCGTGGTGATGGACGGGGCAGTGATCGGTGAAAACAGCATCGTCGGCGCGGCGGCGTTCGTGAAGGCGAAAGCGGAGATGCCTGCCAACCACTTGATTATTGGCAGCCCGGCGAAAGCGATTCGCGAGCTGAGCGAGCAGGAGATGGCGTGGAAGCGGCAGGGCACGCGGGAGTATCAGGTGCTGGTGGAGCGCTGCAAGCTAACTATGCACCAGGTTGAGCCGCTGCGCGAGGCTGAGCCTGACCGGAAACGGCTGGCGTTTGACGAGAACTTAAGGCCGAAGTCGGCGATGTAGGGGTAAGGCCGTCTTTTTTCGCCATATCCATCAGTAGCGCGATGCCAATATAGTTGCTCCAGTTAAAGATATTCTGCAGCACCACCACCGCATTGCCTTTCTCTTTGTCATAGCCGATGAAGCTGGAGTAGCCACCGATATAGCCGACCTGATAGGTGATTTTTTCCAGACCGATAAAGTCGGTGGTCCAGGCAATGCCCTGCACCCCGTCGGGGCGTTGAATATCGGTATTTCTGACTTCGTCAAAGACGCTGTCCAGCAAGGGATTGTGGGTCGTAGAGACGTGATAGCAGGCATAGGCCGCCAGATCTTCGGCGTTACTGTAAAGGCTTGCCGCCGCCACCATGTTGTTGGAAAAATGCCAGTCTGGCGTCAGCTGCCCGCGCGGGATGAATTTTGGCTGATCGCCCGCGTGGCCAAGCGCCCGCTGTGGGTATCCTTTGAGCTTCTGGGGCGTAAAGCTGCTGTTAGCCATATGCAGCGGACGGAAAATATAGCGCGAGGCTAAACTCTGAATATCTTCGCCGGTTTTGTGCTTCAGGATATAGCCAATCAGGGCGTAGCCGGTATTGGAGTATTGCGGCGTTTTATTTCTCGGCGCGCGCCAGTTCGCCAGATAACGCAGCACATTATCGCTGTCCAGTTCACCGTAGAAATTATCACCCGTGCCTAAGTAGCGGATGAATTTTCCGAGCATCGGAACATCCATATTTTGGCGCGGAAGGCCGGAGGTGTGGGTTACCAGCTCCAGCAGGGTGATTTTTTGTGCATCCTTACTTAGCGGCGTTCCCGGCGGTAGCAATGTCGCCAGGCTGTCGTTCCAGTTCAGTTGCCCCTCACTCACCAGACAGGCCACCACTTCCGCCGTGATCCCTTTGCTGAGCGAGCCGAGCGCAAACAGGGTATCGGGCCTGACCGGGTAGCGGTTGACCGCATCGGTAACGCCCCAGGTGTAAAACTGAGGCGAGCCGTGATTATGGATTACCGCGACCGTCATTCCTGGAACGGACTTTTGCGCCATGTAGTGGCGCACCACGCTGTCAACGTCGCCATCCAGCGATTCATGGGTGAGGAGTTCCTGGGTACCTTCCGGGGAGGACATTTGCGAGAGCGTGCCACAACCGCTGAGTAATGGGATAGCAAGCAGAAGCCAGCGAATTTTTTTTGTGATGTTCTGCATACCTGATAGCGAGTGTGGTGGTCATTGGCGCGGCGGGAATGTATCACACTTAGCCTGTTTGAATGTAAACTTTCTGTACGGAGGCCGCCGCGTGGGTGGTCATAGCAGCTTTTCGGCCTGCTTTGAGGATTTCAGCATGACACGCTTTCATCAGCTTACCGCCACCCGCCTGGATGGCAGTCTTATCTCAATGGCCGACTATGCGGGGAAGGTGGTTTTGGTCGTCAACACCGCCAGCCAGTGCGGCTTTACGCCCCAGTATGCGGGTCTCGAAGCGCTATACAAGAAATACGCCGAACAAGGGTTAGTGGTGCTGGGCTTCCCCTGCAACCAGTTTGGTAAACAGGAACCCGGCGACGCCGATGAAATCTCAAAGACCTGTTACATTAACTACGGCGTCAGTTTTCCCATGTTCGGGAAAGTTGAGGTCAATGGCGCCGCAGCACATCCGATTTTTCGTTATCTGAAAAGCGAATTGCCTGGCGTGCTGGGTGGGCGGATCAAGTGGAACTTTACCAAGTTCCTGGTCGGACGCGACGGAAAGCCGCTCAAGCGTTTTGCACCGATGACGACGCCAGAGAAAATGGAGGGGGCAATTGTTGCGGCACTGGGAAGGTGAGTGTTTTTGTCGCCAGAGCCATCCATTTGCCGGGTATAGCCGAAATTCATTATGTCCGCTCTGTGCCAGGAGCGGACGTTGGTACAGGTAGCCCAGTAGTCGCCGCGATGGATGGGTTTACTGGAGCAGCATCGCCAGTAGCACCAGGCACAGCAGTATTACATAGATTCGCGCGTGCCATATGTCAGGTAAAGCAGGTATAACCCGACGGCTAAAAACTATTCCAGCCCAGCCCGTCAGTACCAACAGGCCTAAAATTTTCAGGCTGATAAAACCGAGAAATCCACTCACCGGAATATTTTGCCAACCAATGACTGCATACGTCACGGCACCACACAGCGCGACAGGCAGAGAAAGCGGGTTAGAAGCGCTAATACATTCACCCATCGCATAGCCGTGTCGCCGTAATAATGGCACTGTCATCACGCTGCCACCCACGCCCAGCAATGCGGCTATCATGCCGATGATCACTCCGCCGCCCGTTACCACAGAAAGTGACAAGCGACGCGGGGAACTGCGGCTAAAAAAACCTTTGCGCAACAAACAATCGCCAATGGTTACCAGCATATAAAGAATGAACAGTGCGCGAACAATATTCTCGCTGAAGACTCCCGCCAGACAGGAACCCACGACAGCCCCGATGGCGATAAACCATAATAATGGGAACAATGTCTGCGCTGAAAGTTTGCCGGCGCGCCAGTTTCGGTAGCTGACCCAGCCCGCGTTAAATATCATCACCGCCGTTGAGGTAGCAACCGCGATATGCATGGCGTTTCCTGCCAGCTCAGACTGCCGCAGCATCAGTTGATAAACAAATGGCACCACGACAAAACCGCCCCCAAAACCAAAGAGCACCGTGGTGATACCGGTAGTAAAGCCTGCCAGTGCAATAATTGCGATATCGTTCAAAAGAATATCCCCGACCTGAAAATGAGCGAGCAGCTTATACCGGTAGCATCCTGCTTCCCATTTGCGCAGCGCTCAATTACCTTTGTAAATCGTTCAGACGGAGACCGGTGTGCGCAACGTAAAAATTGAAGATGTCGATAAGCTCGATCGTGAAGTGGTGGCGTTAGGCAATGACTATGCGCAGGGATTTATACTGCCACAACACCAACATCGCCGCGCGCAGCTGCTGTATGGCGCAACGGGTCTCATGTACGTCTCAACCTGTAACGGAGAGTGGGTTGTTCCCCCACAACATGCAGTATGGATCCCACCCGAAACCCCTCACGCTGTCCGGTTTGTAGGTGTGACCACGCGTAGCTTATATATTGAACCAACATGCGTGACGGGATCGATTAAGTATCGACACTGTAAGGTGATCAGCGTATCGCCATTGTTACGTCAGTTGTTGCTTGATGCTGTGGATTTGCCGCTGATGTATGACAGCGCACGCGACCGTGCACTGGTAAATCTGCTGTTACTGGAACTGGCGGAAATGCCGGTTCGCGAATTCGATATTCCGCTGCCACAACATCCGGCTCTGTTGGCTCTTTGTCAGGCGTTTTTACTTAACCCCTCAATCCATGATCCTGCTGAGCGCTGGGCCAGTACGCTGTTTATGAGCGCCAGTACCTTTCGTCGACTTTTCTTACGGCAAACCGGCATGTCATTTTCTGCATGGCGACAGCGAGCCTGTGTCGTCAGTGCGCTGACGTTGCTGATAACAGGTAAACCGGTGAATGAAGTGGCACTCACTCTCGGATACGACAATGCATCATCTTTCTCCACGATGTTCCGCCGTGTCACGGGACAGCCGCCTTCGTATTATCGGCTTGATTTCAAAAGCTTCACAGGGCACCGTTCATAACATCAGTTATGTGACCACAGCGGACGTTCTGAGCTGTGTTAGCGTTAATCAGGTTATCTTGTGCTGAGTGCTAGTTTAGCCGCAAAGCACAAAAACAATCCTCCTGTAGCTCTGTCCATTCCCCTGATAACACTGCTTTTCTTCAGTATGGCTGATGCAAAGTGCGTGGATAAAATGAGCGTGACTGACCACATTGTCCCTATTGCGACATGAATGCTGACAAGTATAAAAGTCCATACAAAAGGGGAATGCCCGGCAGGTATGAATTGAGGTAAAAAAGAGACATAGAAAATACCCATTTTAGGATTGAGTACATTTCCCAGCATTCCTTTTATAAACCAGTTCCCGGCTGAAGGATTAACGCCATCGCCGTGATTGAAAGATGAACGTGGCCGCCTCAGCAGTTGCAAACCCAGCCAGCAAAGGTAAGTCGCACCACAAATTTTCAGCATGGTATAAGCGAGCTCTGACACCGCCAGCAGCGCTCCCAGTCCCAGCGCAACAAGTGCGCCCCAGATAAAACAGCCAGTATCAATTCCAAGAGCTGCCTGAAAAGCTTTCTTTCCACCTTCAGCACCTGCCGTTCGTAGAATGAGTGCCGTATCCAGGCCCGGAGTGAGGGTGAGCAGTAGTGCAGCGAGAGAGAAGGCAAGGAGAGAATCAGTAACAGACATTTTCTTTATCCGAAAGAGTGGATGTTACCCCCTTACTTTGCGCCAATCAATTAGACAAAGGCAGTTATGTGAATAAATTGTAAATTGCTTTAATGAGGCAAGCCCTGCTGGCATACCGGGCTACAACTCAGGACGCTTTCTCATGCACTGTCATGATGAATACCAATGGGTTCTTCTCCCGGTTTTCATAGAAATGAGGAAGGTCCGTTCTGGCAGTTGCCGAACAGCCAGTTTTTATCTGATACACGTGATCCTGTACGCCGAGTGTGAGCGTGCCCGACTGAACATAAAACAGTTCAAGCGTTCCTTCCGCGTGGCCGGGTGACGCAAACTTTTCCCCGGGCTGCATTTCCCACATCCAGAGCTCGGTCATATCAGGGCCACCCGACCCTGCGAGCAATCTCGCTCTCCCGCCTGTTTCACCTTGCCACAATTCTGGGATCTCATCTTCAGCAATGAGATGCACGGTCGGTTTGGCACTGACATCCACAAAATCAGCCACCGAAACCCCCATCGCGGCAGCCAGGCGACATAACAGGGCAATGCTGGGATTCGCCCGGCATCCCTCTATCTCAACCAACGCTCCCTTACTTACACCCGCCTGACGCGAGAGTTCATCCAGGGAGATTTTCTTTTGCTTACGATACAGTTTAATTCGCTGCGAAACGGCTTCATTCACGGAGCTGGCGATCGAATTTGCATCGGTCATTAAATTGACTTTTTTGGTCATTGGTCATTATCATGGAATAAATTGGTCATTACAGGATTATCACGTGTTAACAGTATCTCCGTCAATTTCTCCTGAAATTTATCGTATTGCTCCCGGTTTTCGGGCGCTCAGTATCCGCGTAAAAGCTGCGCCAGTGCTTAATCCCGGCACTGGAGAAACGGCGCTGCGAGAAGCCTGTGAGGCGGTTCTGGCCGGTGAGCCTGCCTGGGCGGAATCTCATCTGGCGGCATGGGCCGACGTTTTTCAAAAATTTGGGGCTAAACCTAAACGCACCCCTTGCTCAGCGGATGCGTTACGCAAGCGCGTCTTACGTGACGGAACGATGCCAGCGCTCGATCCTGTCGTTGATCTTTATAATGCCGTCAGTCTCCGCTATGCCGTTCCGGTTGGTGGAGAGGATCTCTCTGCCTATCAGGGGGCGCCGCGTCTGACTGTGGCCAAAGGAAGAGAGCCTTTTGATACGGTCAAAGAGGGAGAGACCACCGTTGAGTATCCTTCACAAGGTGAGGTTATCTGGTGTGATGATATCGGCGTGACCTGCCGTCGCTGGAACTGGCGACAGGGGATCAGAACCCGCTTAGGCGTGGAAGCGCAGCAAATGTGGTTCATTCTGGAGAGTCTCCCGCAGATGCCGCTGGAGACGCTTCACGAAGCCGGAAAAATGCTGACCGACGGCCTGGAAAAAATGATGCCCGGTCTGTGGTTTGACGTTGCTCTCATAGAAGAACAACAGCAGTAATATCCTTCAGGAGAAACATGTATGTTTACCGGCTTGTCGGCATTTCCATTAACCCCAGTCACCGCCAGCGGCGTGGATGAAAAGGGTTTCAGCCATATCCTTTCCCGTCTTACAGACGCTCGGGTTGATTCTATGGGCATCCTGGGGTCAACCGGAAGCTACGCCTATCTGACCCGGGAGCAGCGCAAGCGCGTAGCAACGCTGGCCAAACAGCATGCAGGGAACATCCCCGTGATGGTGTGTGTGGGAGCGGTCAGTACCGATGCCATTCTGCATCTGGCAGATGATGCACAGGCCGCTGGTGCAAATGCGCTGTTACTCCCGGCGGTCAGCTACCAGCCACTCCGTGACGAAGAAGTCTTCTCACTCTTTGAGACCGTTACCCGGCACGTGTCTGTACCGGTGTGTATCTATGATAATCCGGGCACGACGCATTTTACCTTTACGGATGAACTCCACGGTCGTCTCTCATCACTTGAGGGTGTTCGCTCGGTCAAGATCCCTGGCGTCCCGAATAGCCCCGCTGCAGCAACTGAGCGGGTGAAGGGGTTACGTCAACATCTGCATCCTGGCGTAACAATCGGTATCAGTGGCGACGCTTATGCGGGACTGGGATTAAACGCCGGTTGTGAAGTGTGGTATTCCGTGTGTGGAGGTCTGTTCCCTGAGATGGCGAAACAAATCACTGAAGCCGCGGCGGCAAACGATCGTCAACGCGTTACAGCCCTGACAACCCGCCTTGAGCCATTGTGGTCGCTGTTCCGTAAACATGGCGGAAGTATTCGCGTTATTGCCGCTGCGGCTGGCGTGCTTGGTCTTACCGACATGGATTGCCTGCCTCGACCTCTGCAACCATTGTCAGCTGGCGACATCGCGGATATTTCCCATGTAATAAGCACGCTGGAGCTGAAGTGATCTCCGCAGGACTGGGTGTCTACCGGTCCTTACAGCAAAATTTTATTATTGAAGTGACTCTTCTTCGCCTGATAGCTTATCTGCATCAGGAGAATAATGCTGGCAAACGCACGCCAGTTTATGCCCGTCAGGATCGCGCAGATAGGCAACATAAAAGTCGGGGCCGTAGGCGGTTCGTGTACCGGGCACGCCTTCATTTTTCCCACCCGCACGGAGGCCCGCTGCATGGAAGCGTCTGACAATGTCCGCGTTATCTGCTCTGAAAGCGAACATTGTCCCGTTTCCCGCCGTCGCGGGTTGCTGGTCAAAAGGAGGACAAATGCAGAAGCTAAATTCGTCATCCGGATGATTTTCGTTTCCCCACATTGCCCAGCTATCAGTCCAGGCGGGCAGACGTGTATAGCCCAGCACGTTAAAAATAGCGTCATAAAAGTTCACGGCGCGCTGAAAGTCATTTGTCCCAATCGTGATATAAGCCAGCACTTTAAACATCCTCTTTTCCGTCAGTCTGAACAGAGATTATCTCAAAGTAGCTATCTTCATCACCACCCAGGCCAGGATCATCGGCATGCCTCAGCTGGACGCCTCGGCGATAAAAAATGTTGGCTGACGTCATCGTGTGCCGATAATACAAAAACTGTATGATTACACCTTCCAAAAAGGGAATGTATGTCTTTACCGCCACTGTATGCGCTGCGCGCGTTCGAAGTTGCCGCACGGCTGAACTCGTTCAGCAAAGCGGCTGAAGTCCTGAATATCACGCCGGGGGCGGTCAGCAGGCATGTCCGCACGCTTGAGATGTGGTTCGACTGCGAGCTGTTTAAACGGCAGGGACCGAGAGTGGAAGTCAGCGACGCCGGGCGTATTCTGGCCGGGCAGCTTAGCGAAAGTTTCTCGAATATTGAGTGGGCCTGTCGCGCATTCAAGAGTGAAAACCATCTTCTGCGCCTCAAAGCCCCCAGCACCCTGACGATGCGATGGCTTCTCAATGTGCTTAAATCCTTTCGGGAGAATCATGCGAAGCCGAAAATCGAAATCGCCAGCGTCTGGATGGACTTCGACACGGTTGACTTCAGCCGCGAGCCCTACGATTGTGCGATCCTCCTCGGTAACGGCTATTTCGGCGAGTCAACGGAGAGCAGGCTACTGTTCAGTGAATGGCTTATTCCGGTTTGTACGCCGTCTTTGCTCGAGCCTGCCCGGCATCAGCTTCCAGAATGCGATCTTATTCATCCGTCACCGGACCGACGGGACTGGAAGCGCTGGCTGAAAAGGACGGGCTTATTTCCCGGCCTCGACATGAGCGGTGGGATCGTGTTCGACACCCTGGAGCAGGGAAGCCTTGCGGCCATGCACGGACACGGCGTGGCGATGGCCGATCTCCGGCTCACGCTCGACGCGCTGAAAAGCGGGCTGCTCGCGCTGCCCTTCCGGGAGGCGATAGCAACAGGGGACGGTTACTATCTTGTCTGGCCGAAAAATTCGCTCAGAGGACAGAGTATTGAACGGTTGCTGGCCTGGCTTAACCTTAATGCGCCAGTGGTGCCTTCTTTGGATATTGTCTGTCTTGATTTCAAGGAAAAGCAGATTTAATAAATAGCGGAATATTTACAGGGAGATATTCCGCATAGTGAACGTATTTATGCGTAGGGAATATTTGCCATCTTTTTATATCTTTCCGGCAGGGCGCTGTTCAGGTTGAGTAATTTATCCAGTATATAAAGCGCTGGCGTCCCCTTTGCGCGTTCAGCTTCGATCAGCGCAGAACGTAACAGATTGGTAGCCGATGTCATTTCACGGAAGTACTCCTCCGATTCACGCGTCTGAACTTCGCCTGAAGCGGCGTAACGCACTCTTGGCCAGTCCGCGAAGTCCAGAACCGGAAGGATCCCGTCGTCTTCGGGCAAATGTGCTGAGAGCAACTCTTCGGCGTTACCCGGATTGCTTTGGGCGAAAGAGAGCAGATGCAGGCGATGGATGAAAGGTGAAAGCACTTCAGCGCTTTCCTGTTCTGTTGAAAGTAACGTTATCAACTCGTGCACATTGGCATTGGCGCTAAATTTATGAGGCGAGATAATATTCATTACAAGAAATAAAACATCGAGTGTCATAAGTGCTCCATACAGGCGTGTCATTATTTATTCTGTACCAGGGGTGAGTGGATGGTATTTCAGGGCAGTCATTTTTGGAAAACGACAAATACTGGGAATCAATGTGAGTATTACTCAATGTTGCGCCTGGGAGAGCGTGCAGCGATTTGTTTCACAAATCCCATCGCTCATCGACCGTGCAGGATGGTATAACGTCCTGCGGCAACCGGGTTGCCGCAGACAGCCCACATTCCTATAGGTGTATATGAAACAAATTTCTTTCAGCGACCTGCAGCAGCAAAGCGAGCAGGCCGCACATTCTCCTCGCTTACGCGCGCACCGGAATTTACACCCTGACCTGAGCGACCCGGTGCAGCGCCTGGCCATTGCAATGGAACCCGGTACCTATGTCCGCCCCCATCGCCATCCGCACACGTTTGAACTGCTGACGGCGCTGAGCGGCCGCTTTCTGGTGCTGAATTTTGACGACAGCGGAAACGTGACCCGGCGCGTGGTGTTAGGCGAAGAGTGTAAAGTCCTGGAGATGGATGCCGGAACCTGGCATGCCGTGCTGTCGCTGGATAAAGGCGGCGTCATTTTTGAGGTAAAACACGGGGCGTATCAGCCCGTGCCTGAGCACGATACCGCCCCGTGGTCGCCTGCTGAGAACGCGCCAGGTACTGTAGAGTTGATGAAATGGTACGCCCAGGCGCAGGTGGGTGATAGGCGTTTTACCCTGTAATTTTCCTGTAGTGTTCCCGGCGCGCAGAAAAGCGCGCCAGCACCGTATGGTTTACTGGATGTCGCCGAGTCTTTGCAGGAATTCCTCAACCTGCTCAGGCGTAGCCGTGTCTGCCTGGTAAAGGATTTCGAGCTTAACGTTCTTCAACCCGCAGAAGCCAAATACCCCTTCGATTATCTGCGTCTGAATCGCCGTCGAATAGCCGTGTTTGTCGAAGCCGGTAAGATCGCTACCGCCGGTGGCAATCAGGCGGACGGGAACATCACGTAAGTTGCCCACAATCCGGCCGTCGTCGGCCACCTTATACGCCCAGTTCAGGGTTAACACGCGATCGAACCAGCCTTTCAACAGCGCGGGAACCGACCACCAGTACACCGGGAAGACGAATACCAGCATATCCGCGCGCTCGACGCGCTTTTGCTCGCGCAGAATATCGTCGGGGAGGGCGCTCGGATCGCCGTGATACAAATCGAGATCGGCGCGGGTCATCGCCGGGTTAAACCCTTCAGCATGCAGATCGGCGATCTCAACCTGCGTACCTTCCTCGCGTAATTTCCCGGCAATACGGGCTGCCAGCGTATGGGATAACGAATTGTCGATCGGGTGTGCCGTCACGATCAGCGCGTTTTTAATGGCATGGGTTGCAGACATAGCGACCTCCAGATGGGGGAGAAGTGATGCCTATATTACTATTGGTAACTTAGGTGTCAATCCGCCCCCGGCGATCATTTTGTGCTATTCACGTAGGTCTCCAGCACCCCGGTCATGACGCCGCAGAGCATATCTTCTGCCACATTCCGGGCGAGCACGCCGTTGCCCGCCGAGGTGCTGAGCGCCTCCGCCGCGCCAATGATGGCCGTCAGTACCGCTTCTCCCTGAACGCCTTTTAAGACGATAAAAGGAGAAAGCGCGGTGCGCAGGCAGTCGGCGCATTCGGCCACGCATGCTTCCCGAAACGTCTGCAGCGCGCGAGAACCGGACAGCGCCGCGACGATTGGCCCGGTTTCAGGTCCGGCGGCAATGGCACAGTCGATATAGGCCGCGCTGAAAAAGCGGATCGTCTTCTCCAGCGTTTTGCTGTCCACCGCCAGCGTCTCCCTGAATTTCGCCAGCTGCCGATCGCTATAGTCCTGGTACAGCGCCATCAATAGCCCTTCACGATCGCCAAAGTGGTCGTAGGGGATAGGCTTGGTCACGTTGGCCCGTTCTGCCAGATAGCCAAGGGTCAACGCCTCCGTGCCTTGCTGACGCACGATCCCTCGCGCAACCTCCAGCAGCTGCACGCGGCGGTCCTCTTTTCTTAAGCGCTTAACAACCATGCTTGCCTCAGGTCAGTTATCTACTGATGGTAGTTTACACGTTTTCCGTGGCATGCTGCACACGTTGTTCAGCCGGGCGGATCCGGAACCAGATCGCATACATCGCGGGCAGGAAGACGAGCGTAATGATCGTCCCGCCCAGCGTGCCGCCGATCAGCGTCCAGGCCAGCGTGCCCCAGAATACCGAATGCGTCAGGGGAATGAACGCCAGCACGGCCGCCATGGCGGTGAGTAAGACCGGCCGCGCTCGCTGTACCGTCGCCTCGACCACCGCCTGGAACGGATCGAGGCCGTCCCTCTGGTTATGATCGATTTGACCGATCAGGATCAGCGTATTGCGCATCAGAATGCCAGAAAGGGCGATCAGGCCGACCAGCGCGTTGATGCCAAACGGCTGATTAAATATCAGCAGGGTCGGCACAACGCCAATCAGCCCCAGCGGCGCGGTTAAGAACACCATGACCATCGCGGAGAGTGAGCGCACCTGCAAAATGATGATCAGCAGCGTCAGGGCAATCATGATCGGGAACAGCGGTAACATGGCCTGCGTGGCTTTGCCTGACTCCTCAATCGACCCCGCCATGTCAATGCGGTAGCCGGCCGGCAGCGTATCAACGATCGGCTGGAGCTGCTTCATGATGGCGACCGACACGTCCGGCGGCTGAAGATTGTCGGCGATATCGCCCCGTACGGTAATCGTGGGGGTGCGATCGCGACGGCGAAGGACCGGGTCTTCCATACCGACCTCTATCTTGCCAATTTGAGACAGTGGCACGCGCTGTCCCGCATTGCCGACCAGGGTAAATCCTTCGATTTTTGCCGGGTCAAGGCGGATATCACCCGCCGCGCGGGCAACGACCTCTACCGATCGAATATCTTCCCGCACGGAGGTGACAGGCACGCCTGAGAGCAGGAACTGAAGCTGCCTGGCAACGGCGCTGGAAGTTAAGCCGGTCGCCTGCAGGCGGTTCTGATCGAGGGTGAAATGGAGCACCGGAACGCGCGAGCCCCAGTCGGTGTTAACGGTTCGCATCATCGGGCTTGCCTGAAGCACGGCTTTCACCCGTTCGGCGATGTCCTGCACCTGTTTGACATCCGGCCCTGACACGCGCCAGGCAACCGGGAAAGGCGAGTAGGGGCCAAACACCAGCTGCGTCACCCGCACGCGGGCTTCTGGCGCAAGGCCGCTGGCGACGGCCTCCCTGAGCCTGAACTTGAGCGCCTCGCGTGACGTCTCGCTGTCCGTCAGGATCACGATTTTCGCAAAAGAGGGATCGGGCAGCTCGGGGGCCATTGCCAGATAGAAACGGGGCGAGCCCTGACCAATATAGGCCGTGACGATTTTGGCTTCTGGCTGCTTGCCCAGCCACGCTTCTATTTTTGCGGTAGCGGCGCTGGTTTGCGCAATCGAGGTACCATAAGGCATCTGTACTTCAACCAGCACTTCCGGGCGATCGGAGGTCGGGAAGAACTGTTTTTTTACCAGCCCCATGCCGAGCACGGCCAGAATGAAAATGGCGACCACGGACCCGGCCACACGCCATTTTCTGGCGATAACGCGGCCAAGCAGCTGGCGAAAACGGTTATAGCGAGGCGTGTTATAGATGGCGGCATGGCCGCCTTCCACTTTGGGGATCACCGGCAGGATCTTCACCCCCAGATACGGCGTGAACACCACCGCAACAAACCATGAGGCAATCAGAGCGAGGCCGACAATCCAGAACATATTGCTGGTGTATTCCCCGGCTGTCGACTGGGCAAACCCATTCGGCATAAAGCCAATCGCCGTCACCAGGGTACCGGCCAGCATCGGCGCGGCGGTGTGGCTCCAGGCGTAGGCTGAGGCTTTGATTCTGTCGTAACCTTCCTCCATCTTCACCACCATCATTTCGATGGCGATAATGGCATCGTCAACCAGCAGGCCGAGGGCGAGGATCAGGGAGCCCAGCGTGACGCGGTCAAAGTTTATTCCCGCGGCCTCCATCACCACGAAGACGACCGCCAGCGTCAGCGGGACCGCCGCCGCGACCACCACGCCCACGCGCCAGCCCATGCTGATAAAACAGACCACCATAACCACGAGCAGGGCGACGAAGAATTTGATCATAAACTCATCGACCGACGAGCGGATATTCACGGACTGGTCGGTGACCTTGGTCAGGGTCATGCCAAGCGGCAGGCTATCATTGATTTTCGCCGTCTCCGCATCCAGCTCTTTACCCAGCGCCAGGCCATTCCAGCCCTCACGCATGACAACACCCAGCAGCAGGGCGGGTTCATGCTGATTGCGTATCAGCATCGTCGGGGGATCTTCATAGCCTCGTTCAACCGTTGCCACATCCGACAGCGTGAGCGTTTTGCCCTGAGCGACTAAAGGCGTATCGCGGATTTTCTGCAGTTCATCGAACGCGCCGTCCAGGCGGATAAAAATCTGCGCGCCCCGGGTCTCAATGGCGCCCGCCGCGGCCAGGGCATTCTGGTCGTTGAGGGCATTGAAAATATCCTGCGGTGAGAGGCCCATCGTCGCCAGACGATCATGGGAGAAGGCGATATAAATCCGCTCGGCCTGTTCACCGATGATATTCACTTTTTTGACCCCTGGAACGTGCAGAAGCTGCTGGCGCAGGCCTTCGGCATCGCGTACCAGCTGCCGCTGCGGTTCGCCTTTTGCTTTCAGAGCAAAGAGGGCAAAGGTGACATCCGAGAATTCGTCATTGATCATCGGGCCGATGACGCCCGCCGGGAGACGCTGGGATTCATCCCCAAGCTTTTTACGCGCCTGATAGAACTCCTCCTGCACCTCAGAAGGCGGGGTTTTGTCCTGCAGTGACAGGGTGATATACGCCATGCCGGGGCGGGTATAGGTTTCCGTACGGTCATACCATTTGAGTTCCTGCAGGCGCTTTTCCAGCGGTTCGGCCACCTGATCCTGGATCTCCTGCGCGGTTGCGCCCGGCCAGACGGCAATCGCCGTCATCTGCTTCACGGTGAAGGGCGGATCTTCCGCGCGTCCCAGTCCAAAAAAAGCGTAAATACCGGCAATGGTCACCAGAACGATCAGAAACAGCGTGACGGAACGCTCGCGGACGGCCAGCGCGGACAGGTTGAAGCGACTTTGGCTCATGGCGCGTTCTCCGCCGGAGCGGCATGGCGTTGTTCTGCCAGCCTGACAACTTCACCTTCGTGCAAAAGATGGGCACCTAACGCAACAATCTTCTCCCCGGGCTTCACGCCGCCCGTGATCTGGACCGCATCTTCGCCCACGCTCTGCACCCTGACTGGCGTCCATGTGACCTTTGCCGGCTGGGCGGAAATGCGCCAGACGCCGGGCCCTTTACCCGCATCGTAGAGTGAGGCCAGCGGGACCTGCATGGCCTGACCTTCCGCTTTCGGGTCTTCAAGGCTGAGCGTGACGGTCGCCCCCAGCGGCGCGTTCGCCAGCTGGCCAGCCAGCACGTAGCGTGCTTCATACGTCCGGGTTGTGGCATCCGCGGAGTCAGACAGCAGGCGCAACGTGGCGGTGACCGGGTGTTGTTCACGGCCATAAAGCGTGGCTCGTGCTTCGCTGCCGACGGCAGGGCGCAGCGTCTCCGGAAGCTGCACGAGCGCTTCGCGCTGTCCCGCTCTGGCAAGGCGGATCGCCACCTGCCCGGCGCTGACCACCTGACCGGGTTCGGCAAGCGTCTCCATCACCACGCCGTCTGAATCCGCCAGCAGGACGGCATAGCCCGTGGCGTTTTGCGCCACGTTGGCCTGCGCCCGGGCGGCGCTGAGATCCGCCCTGGCCGTATCGGCCGCCGATTTAATCTGATCGTACTCCGCGGCGGACACCGCGCCGGATGCCACCAGACCGCGATAACGCGCCTCATCGCTGGTGGCTTTTCTCGCCCGCGCCTGGGCAGCATCCACCGCGCGCTGCTGCGCCTGAGCCTGTAATTTCAGATCAACCGGATCCAGACGCAGTAAGGGCTGGCCCTGTTTGACAGTCTGCCCGGTATCCACCAGACGTTCGAGGATTTTACCCTGAACCCTGAAGCCCAGGTCGCTTTGCGTTCTTGCCACCACCACGCCCGTAAAGGTGCGAGCGGCTGGATTCGCCATCTCGACGGAGGCGGATCTGACAAGCGGTGGCCTGGTGCGCGGATCGTCACTCGCGGAAATATCGCCGCATGCCGCGAGGGCAAACGGCAGAAGACATATGGCAAGGCGGGCTGAAGTGAGCCTGAGCATGGGAAACCCTTTTGAAGTAACAGGACAGTTTCCGCATTCTGTGATTAGTGACCAATAAAGTCAATGGTCACTAATCAGGGGGCCAGGCTTCTTAAAATCAGTGAGGAGAGGAGTACCGCTGCCGTTGGGGCAGTTTCAAGGTTGTACTGCAGCTGAACGGGGTTAATGTAAGGGCACATCACCATGTAAACGGCGCAGGTGACCTCATCCAGCGGCGTCTTCCTTTCGAACTCTCCAGCCTGTCTGCCTTCGATAATGATGCTCTCAATCAGCTTCAGGAGGCTTTCGGTATACCTTTCCGTCGAAGGCCACTTCTCCCGTGACGCGACGGCGGCGATGTCGTAGAGCTTGCGATCGTGGAAAAACAGCTCGCTTCCGGCCTCGGTAAGTGCTTTGAAGAGACGGCGGATTTTTTCGCTGGCTGACGGCGCATCCGCAATGGCGGAAAGCACGGCCGTCATGATCAGCTCCAGGCGGTTAGCGCAGATCACCTCGCCGATAGCTTGCTTGGAATCGAAGAACTTATAAATGTAGGATTTTGAAAAACCGATAGATTTCGCCAGCTCGGCGACGGTGGTTTTTTCATAGCCGTAGTGACCGAAGTGCTCAAAGGCCGCTTCGACGATTTGCTCTCTGACAGAATGGTCAAGTGGACCACGTATTGATGGGGCGTTCATAGTTTTAGTCATTATGTAAGCTTAGCGTGACGAGCTACGATTGACAACGAGTGACCATTTCGTATTTTGGTTACATCCGTTTTCGTCGTGAGCCGTTCAGACGGGACGATCAACCAGGTGGGGTAAGTGTATCACTGTTTTTCGCGCGCTATGGCATCTATCTGTCTGCGGGGACGAGGAGGCCGCAATAGCGATGCGGCCTTGTCTGTCAGGCAGCCAGTTCAGGCATTTGCTCCTTTACGAAATTCAACACCTTCTTCGCGTCCAGAGACGCGTAGGGAAGACTCTCAATGATAGCGATTGAACGTGTATTGCCCACCGTTGCGTGTATCTCGTCGAGTTTGTACTGAATGTGCGGCGCGATAAGAAAACCGTCGAAAGCGGGGGCGACGCTGGCGAAGTTATCCAGCCCAACGGCGCTAATCATCAGTGGATAGCTTTCTTGTTCTGCCAGAGACTGCATTTTTTTGGCAAGAGCGTTTGCGGTATTACCGAACAAACAACATATCAGAAGCTTTTTCATATTTTGTTCCTCCTGAAAACCGCTCATAGGGTAGTCCTGAGGTGGTCACCGAAATGCGCGCTATCTCTGATTTTGGTGACAAAACTATAACCCCAGATCGCTCAATGAGGGATGATCGTCCGGGCGTCTACCCAACGGCCAGTGGAACAGTCGCTCGGATTCTTTTATCGGCATATCGTTAACGCAGGCAAAACGGCGCTTCATCAGTCCGTCCGGTTCAAACTCCCAGTTTTCATTGCCGTACGAGCGGAACCAGTTGCCGGAATCATCATGCCATTCATAGGCATAGCGAACGGCGATGCGGTTATCCGTAAACGCCCAAAGCTCTTTAATCAAACGATAATCGAGCTCTTTTTTCCATTTCCGCTCCAGAAACGCCTGCGCCTCTTCACGGTTGGTGGCGAACTCCGCGCGGTTGCGCCATTGAGTATCCTGCGTATAGGCCAGCGCGACCTTCGCCGGGTCGCGGCTATTCCAGCCGTCTTCTGCCAGTCTGACTTTTTCGATGGCGCTTTCACGTGTGAAGGGCGGTAAGGGTGGGCGTGTGTTCATGGCGATTACCTCTGTATGATGAAGTAGACAGGTCTGTCTACTTGCGCTAATCTATGCCTGAAAAATAACGCTGTCAACATCCGTTTTGAGGCTACCGAAAAGTGAAAACCGAGCACGCAGGCAACGAAGCAAAAATCAGCGTCAGGGATAAAATATTACTGACGGCGCACGATCTGTTTTATTCCAATGGCTTCAGGGCGACAGGGGTGGATACGCTGATTAAAGAGGCGAAGGTGACCAAGGTGACGTTTTATCGCCATTTTCCGAGTAAAAGTTTACTTATTCTCGCCTACCTGCACTATCGACATGAAATATGGATTAACTGGTTTGAGACCACGCTGCGTCGACATCTTGATGAAGGCGAAATACCTTCTGATGCGATATCTGCAACCCTTTATGAATGGTTTATTTCGCCCGAGTTCCACGGCTGCGCGTTTATTAATGCCAGCGCAGAAGCCAAATCCGAAGATATAGAAAACGAAATAAAAGCGATATGCCGCGATCATAAAATCGAAACTAAAAATATGATTGCGTCGCTGACGAAGATCGCTGATGAGCGCGTCGTCAAAGAAATCACGCTGCTTATTGACGGCGCCATTATTCATGCACAAATGGGCATGGATTCAGAGACGGTAATAAATGTGTTAAAAAGTGGGTTAGAGGCGTTCACCGGTCAGAAATAAGTCCTGAATCTGCCGCAAGTATTACGGTAGCTGGAATATCGACTCACCGAATCGGTAAGCTATTTATCCAAAGGAAACGAAAAATATGAGAACGCAGAAACGATGCCTGGGATGCGTGGCTATCGTGGTTGATGACTACGATCGCGCCATTGAATACTACACCGACAGGCTGGGTTTTACCCTCGTAGAGGATACGCCCCAACCGGGGAAACGCTGGGTAGTGGTCTCACCCAACCCGGAAAGCGACTGCAATATCCTGCTGGCTCGTGCCTCCAACGAAAGGCAGGAAGGTTTTATCGGTAATCAAAGCGGCGGAAGAGTTTTCCTGTTCCTTCAGACGGATGACTTTTGGCGCGATTACCATGCCATGAAAGCAAAAGGCGTTCATTTCTGCGAAGAACCTCGTGAGGAAGAGTACGGGACGGTAGTGGCTTTTGAAGATATTTACGGCAACCGCTGGGATCTTTATCAGAATGCGCAACCGTGAACATCACCGTAAATGATGTGTCATTCGCCTTTCGTCGTGCACGCTTCCCAGCAGAGCGTACTCAAAATTATGGGGACGTCTGGCTCTCGTCCCGCTGTGCCAGCGACAGCGCGCTGGCGCTGGCGGGGTCGAACAGCGATATGCTCTCAATCTGATTAAGCAAAATCACCTTGCGGAATGACATAGCGCTGCGGGGTTCAGAGTCGAGCGTGATGTCATGCTCCGCATACCACCTGCTGTAATTATTCTCGATACGCAGATTCATCGTCTTCGCATCCCGGTACCCGCTCAACATTGGGATCAGCACGATATTGGCCGTTTTTTCATATTCCAGCGTCGCGGTGTGGATCATACCGACGTAAATCCGCCGCGACCGGAGTGTGACCTGCGCCAGCTCGCCTTGCTCCATACACTGATAGAGCAGTTGTTCAATCCCGCTCGCCTGCGCAAGCCGTTTGTAGAGCTTTTTCCGGCTCTCGCCGTCCAGCCTGGCGCTGCCTGCCCAGTTAGAGCGGTAGAGGCAAAACAGAATGGCAAACGCCAGCATCACGACCACCGGCGCCTGAATGCCTAAAAAACTCCAGTTCATAAAGTCGATTTGCCAGTCGGTGTATTTCGGTGAGGCAAAGTGAAAAGCGTTGTTGGCGGCGGAAAGGGCGAACAGCAGCAGCCAGAGCAATCCCGTGGCGATTACACCTTGCAAAACGAAAATACAGCCGTAAAGCGCGACGAGAAAATAGACGTCCCAGCCGAAGGAACGCTTGATTTTAAAGCGGGTCGACAGGTCGCGGCTGGTGTACCAGTACCCGCAGACCATCAGCACCATAAATATCGCCGTTCCCATATCAGGCCCTCTTCAGCGTGTTGACGTGACGCAGAAAGTCCTGCCGCACCTCGTTGCTCTTGTAGTTCACCGAGGCGTTCCCGTCCTGGTCGATAATGATGCGATCGCCATCTTCCACGGCTTCAATAATTTCCTGCTGACTCATCACCTGCAGTAAGGATTCCGGGCTTGAGAATAGGGAGAGAAAGAAACGTTTCATGTCAGGCATCCTTATGAATAAAAAGGATAAGCCTGGAAGATGACGGCTGAATTTGCCTTAAGGATAACCTGAAAGTGAAAGCCGGGTGGCGGCTACACCTTACCCGGCCTACAAAACCGTCAAGTGATTGTGATCTCAAATTGTTGATATTTATGGGTAATAAAAAATAAATTTGCACAAACTTGGACAAATAACGTTAATCTGTCTCTTATACACATCTGACGCTGCCGACGACGGA
>NZ_JAAQOK010000028.1:0-66640 GCF_011683705.1 Enterobacter sp. 725m/11
GGTGATATAGCGTGCGTTGTTCAGATCACTGTTCAGCACATAATCGCGGCTGGCAACGTTGAGCACGCCGCCATCGGTCAGTACCATATTGTGCGTATCAACCTGACCCAGACCCAGCGCCAGCTCGGCACCGTTGTCTACGGTAATGGTGTTGGCATACAGCTCTGCTGTCTCTTCAGTCAGTGCCGCACGGCTATAGCTGTCCAGATACAGGCTGTCGGTTGCCACGGCTCCGCTGTCGCCAATATTCATGGTTGAAGCATTGGTCAGGGTGATTGAATCCGCCAGCAGGCCGGAGTTTTCAACATTGACCTGAGACTGGTTGTTCACCGTCAGCGCATCAATGTTGGAGACCTTGCGGGTATCCCACTCGGAACCGTTATCCAGCGCCACATTGAACAGGCCGCTTTGGTACACCTCTTCACCGGCAACGTGACCGTTGCTGTCGAAGGTAGAATCAGGCCAGATGCTGTTCGGGGACAGAGCGTGCCAGTCAACGTTGCTGTAGCCCTGGCCATACATCTGCGCAGTGCCGATAGCTTCAACGCTGGACTGCGCTGCACCGACCCACTTGCTGCCGTTGGTCAGCGTTACATCCAGTGTATCGGTACCGTCCCAGCCGTTGGTGGTTGGGTTATAGACACCATCTTCAGTGGTATCCGTTGCCGGATCGCCATTCTCGTAGAAGTTGTTATCAAAGGTGCTGGAGAAAAGAATGTCACCCGTTACGGTAGAGTGATCGAAGGTAGCGGTGGTCTGCATGGCGTTATCAGACGCGCCGGCCGCAACGATCAGCGCCGCATCATCCGCAGCCGAGGCGTTGGTTTCACCATAGTCGCTCGGCTTCGCCGTTTGACCGTAGAACCCGTTGGTGCCCAGATCGCTGTACGCACCAGAGGTCAGCACGGAGTCTTTCACCACCAGCGTATCGGTAAAGACATTGCTGCTGTTAGCAACGCCTTCAACGCCGTCGTATGGTGTGTTATCCAGTTCCTGATAACCCTGCGTCAGCGTGATACCCGCGACGTGGGAGTTGTTCTGAATAACGATATCAGATTCAACGTCCAGGGTAATTGCGTTACCCAGACCATAGGTGTCCAGATAATGCGTTTCAGTATTCTCGCCATTGACGACATCATACGCGTAATGCTCGTAGGCATCGTTGATGGTGGAGTTATCAACGGTCAGGCTAAAACGATCGTACTGGGCATGGCTGGTGCCATCGGTATCCACGCCATCTGCACACGTCGTGGTCATACACTCTGACGTGATCATGCCGTTAATGGTGCTGTTAGAAATACTCAACGCGTTCGCACGGCCATTGACCCCATCATCCAGATAGTAAGTCGAAATAACACCGTTTACGGTTGATTTATTGATGACCGGATAAATGTCACCATCATGGGTGGCATCCGAGTAATCCCAATCTGCGTAGCCATAATACCACGGCGTAGATGCGGTATTATCATATCCAAAAGTATTATATGTCGTACCGGAAATATCTTTCGCATTAGCCTGAGAAGCGATAGCCAGCGTACAAGCTAATGCAAGTTGAGATACAACCAGTTTCTTTTTCCATGTTTGCATTGGGTCATCCCTCCTCAGGGACGTAAGCATGTTTGTCCGTAAATCAATTAGCAATGTTTAATTGCGGAGTGAATTATGCAGTTTCATTCAGAAAAGGTTCAATGAATGATTCATTTAAGTCCGTATCCAGACAATCAGCAGATGTAAAACGAGAGAAAAAGAGCGCTAAATATAAATACTATAAAGAAAAAGTCAAAATAAACTAAACAAGCAAAGGTGATATGACTTTTATAAACAGATCATTTTTATTTATACATTCCCTTCGTAATAGAATTAACATCAATAATTCGAACCGACATTCCGCAGGATTAGTTAATTATATATAATTCACTGGCAATCATAGACAGGCCGCATTAATCGGTATCAAAATGCCCACTTTAGTAAAACACCTCACTTCACTTTGAGGTACACTAACCTTCTTTGTTCCACAAACATCAGGCATACCATGACCGATTTAATTGCACGTCCCCGCCGCCTGCGTAAGTCACCCGCACTGCGCGCTATGTTTGAAGAGACAACACTGAGCTTAAACGATCTGGTGTTGCCGATTTTTGTTGAAGAAGAGATTGATGACTACAAAGCCATCGAAGCCATGCCGGGCGTGATGCGCATTCCTGAAAAATACCTGGCGCGTGAGATCGAACGCATTGCCAACGCGGGGATCCGCTCGGTGATGACCTTCGGCATCTCCCACCATACCGACGCCACCGGCAGCGATGCATGGAAAGAAGATGGCCTCGTGGCCCGCATGTCCCGCATCTGCAAAGATACCGTGCCAGAAATGGTGGTCATGTCCGACACCTGCTTCTGCGAATACACCTCCCACGGGCACTGCGGCGTACTGTGCGATCACGGCGTGGACAACGATGCCACCCTACTGAACCTCGGCAAGCAGGCGGTCGTGGCTGCCGCTGCGGGTGCGGACTTCATCGCGCCGTCTGCGGCGATGGACGGACAGGTTCAGGCTATCCGTCAGGCACTGGATGCGGCAGGCTTTACCGACACCGCCATCATGTCCTACTCCACCAAGTTTGCCTCCTCCTTCTACGGTCCGTTCCGTGAAGCAGCGGGTACGGCGCTGAAGGGCGATCGTAAGACCTACCAGATGAACCCGCTGAACCGCCGGGAAGCGATTCGTGAATCCCTGCTTGATGAAGCCCAGGGCGCAGACTGCCTGATGGTGAAACCGGCTGGCGCCTATCTCGATATTCTGCGCGACATTCGCGAGCGCACCGAACTGCCGCTGGGGGCATACCAGGTGAGCGGTGAATACGCGATGATCAAATTCGCCGCGCTGGCCGGTGCCATCGACGAAGAGAAAGTGATCCTTGAAAGCCTGGGCGCGATCAAACGCGCGGGCGCGGATCTGATCTTCAGCTACTTCGCGCTGGATCTGGCCGAGAAAAAAATCCTCCGCTAATCTTCACCAAACTGCAATACAACCGACATCTGCTCCTTCTACTGTCTTCGCAAGACGGCAGGAGGAGTAATCATGTTTAGCCTCGATAGCGTTCTCGACGATCTTTGGCCTCAGGCGAGGCCTGCACCCTGGCAAAAAAGTCTGTTAAAAAGGCTGTTTTACGAAGAAGAATTCCAGCAGTTTGCCGCCGCTCACCGCCACCTGAAAGGACTGGATATGGTGGAGCAAGTTCTGGAGCACCTTGATATTCTCTGCACCGTTTCCGCCCGCGATCTCGAACAAATCCCCGAACATGGCCCACTGGTTATTATTGCCAACCACCCGACAGGCACGCTGGACGGGCTGGCGCTGATGTACGCCGTCTCCCGCGTGCGGCGCGACGTTAAAGTCGTGACCAACCGGATGCTGACCCACCTTGAGCCTCTCAGTTCGCTGTTTATTCCGGTGGACAATATGGGCGGCAGGACGGCGAAATCGTCTCTGGTTCAGATGGAGCAGCATCTGCAAAACGCGGGCGTGCTGATCTTCTTCCCGGCGGGTGAAGTTTCACGCCCCACGCGCAAAGGCATTCGCGATAAAAAATGGCACTCCGGCTTTATCAAACTCGCCAGCAAGCTGCGCGCCCCGCTGCTGCCGGTGCATATTCAGGCGCATAACAGCCTGCTCTTTTATGCCAGCACGCTGGTGTCGCCGACATTGTCGATGCTGCTGCTAATGCAGCAGATGTTCCGCCGCCGCCACAGCCAGCTGCCGATTAAAATCGGCCAGCAAATCGCCTGGCATCACTGGCATAGCGCCACTCTTTCGTCACGTGAGATGGCCGAGCAGTGCCGTCAGCACGTGATACGTCTTGGCAAGGGATTGCCTGGCGTCTTCAAAACCCAGTGCGCCATTGCCCGTCCGGAAGACAGGGCCACCCTGAAACGCGAGCTGGCGCAGGCGGAATGTCTGGGTAAAACCAGCGACGGTAAAACCATCTACCTGTGGCAGCGCAACGGGCAGGAAGAGGCGCCTCTTCTGCGCGAACTGGGCCGCCTGCGCGAGATTGCGTTTCGCGCGGTGGAGGAAGGGAGCGGTAAACGCCGGGACACCGACAGCTACGATGACGATTATCTGCACCTGATCCTCTGGGATGAAGAGGATCTGGAGATCGTCGGGGCGTATCGCTTTATGCCGACGGCCATGCAGATCGAAAAGCGCGGCGTTGAAGGTCTGTACAGTTACAGCCTGTTCCACTACGACGACAAAATGCAGGACGTGCTTGAGCACGGCATTGAGCTCGGGCGCAGCTTTATTCAGCCGCGCTACTGGGGGCGTCGCGGTCTGGACTATTTATGGTCCGGCATCGGGGCTTACCTGGCGCGTTACCCACATTATCGCTACCTGTTTGGCCCCGTCTCCATCTCCGGCGGCTTACCGCCTGCGGCACGGGATCTGCTGGTCGCCTTTTACCGCCTGTGGTTCCCCGCGACGCATCCGCTAGCCGCGTCACGTCAGCCGTATCCGGCATCCTTACCGGACGTGCTGGCACAGTTTGGCGGCGTGGATTACGTGGACGATTTGACGAAGCTGAAATCCCTGCTCGGCAATCTGGGCTGCGGCATACCGCCGCTGTATAAACAGTATTCCGAGCTATGCGAGCCCGGCGGCGTGCAGTTTATTGATTTTGGCAGCGACCCGGCGTTCAACAACTGCGTAGACGGTCTGGTGCTGGTGGATTTGTGCTACCTGAAGGCGAACCGCTATCAGCGGTATATTGAGGCGCACCTTTAATTGGCCGGGGATTGGTAGGCCGGGTAAGACGTAGCCGTCACCCGGCAATTGTGCACCGTTTTCGCCGGGTGGCGCTGCGCTTACCCGGCCTACGGGTACTCCAGGATCAGGGGCGGTAAAACGGCTTATCCCCCAAAATCGTCGCCCGCTGCATAATCCTTCGCTGCGGCAGATAGTCCGCGTTGGCGTAATGCTGCGTCACGCGGTTATCCCAGATCGCCAGGTCGTTCTCCTGCCAGCGCCAGCGCACCTGAAACTCCGGTTTAGTGATATGTGCGAACAGGAATCCCAGCAGCGCGTCGCTCTCTTTCTCCGTCACGTCCACAATGCGCGTCGTGAATCCTTCGTTCACGAACAGCGCCTGCTTGCCCGTGACCGGATGGGTACGCACCACCGGGTGCAGCAGCGGCGGATGCTTCGCCACCGCCTCCAGCCAGCGCTGATGCTCCTCTTCGCTTTTACGGTACTTGTATTCCGGGAACGATTTTTTGAAGTCGTGCTCCGCCCGCAGGCCGCTCAGCAGCGTCCGGAACGGCGCAGAGAGCGCCTCAAACGCCGCAATCCCGCTCGCCCACAGCGTATCGCCGCCGGTCTCTGGCAGTAATTTTGCTGCCAGAATCGCCCCGGCGGGCGGCGTCTCGATAAAGGTGACGTCCGTGTGCCAGTTGTCGTTGTCAGGCGGGTTATCGTTGTGGGTATCCAGAACGATAATCTCCTCCACCCCTTCCGCATGCGGATAGACCGGGTGGATATGCAGGTCGCCAAAACGCAACGCCAGCGCGCGCTGCTGCTGCGGGGTGATCGCCTGCTCGCGCAGGAACACCACCTGATGGCGCAGCACCGCGTGGTACAGCTGCTCAAACTGGTTATCGCTCAGCGGGCGGGACACATCCAGGCCCGACACCTGCGCGCCAATATACGGCCCCAGCGGGGTGATGGTCAGTCGTTCACTCATTGTATTTCTCCATGCCAGGGCGTCAGGCGGCGCTGTAGCGCGCGCAGCCCCAGTTCTAATCCGAAGGCGATCGCGGCAATCACCGCGATCCCTGCCAGCACCACGTCAGTCGCCAGGAACTCTCCCGCCGACTGAACCATAAACCCTAATCCTCGCGTGGCGGCGATCAGCTCTGCCGCCACCAGCGTGGACCAGCCCACGCCGAGGCCGATGCGCAGCCCGGTTAAAATCTCCGGCAGCGCGCCGGGTAGAATCACGAACAGCAGCACTTGCGTACGGCTGGCCCCCAGCGACTGCGCCGCACGAATGCGCACCTGCTGGGCACTCTTCACGCCCGCCAGCGCCGACATGGCAACCGGCGCGAAAATCGCCAGATAAATCAGCAGAATTTTCGACGTTTCGCCGATACCGAACCAGATCACCATCAGCGGCAAATAGGCCAGCGGTGGCACTGGGCGGTAAAGCTCAATCAGCGGGTCAAGGATGCCGCGCACCGTCGGGCTTAGGCCCATCGCGATCCCGACCGGGATACCGATAACCACCGCCGCCAGCAGCGCCACCAGAATGCGCGTCAGGCTTGCGCCGAGATGCTGCCAGAGCGTAGCGTCCATAAAGCCCTGCGGCCCGGCGATGGAGATGAGTTTCGCCAGCACCTGTCCCGGCGGCGGCAGAAACAGCGGGCTGACCCACTGCTGGGCCGCAACCGCCCACCACGCTGCCAGCAGCACCAGCAGCGTACCGACGCTCAGCGTAATTTGACGTGAGAAAGGCCAGCGCAGCGCCGGACGCGTGCGGCGCGTTTTTTCACTGAAGACGATGCTCATGAGAAGGCCTCCCGCTGTTCAAACACGCGGCTTAAGACGTATTCACGCTGCTCAATAAACCGCGGATCGGATTTGATGCTGCGCACGGGTTCTCCCGCGACGTAGCGGCGTGCGAAATCCAGCGGCAGCCGCTCCAGCACGCGCCCCGGCCCCGGCGAGAGCAGCACCAGCTCGGTCGCCATAAACACCGCCTCTTCGATATCGTGAGTAATCAACAGCACCTGCTTGCCCGTCTCATGCCACAGGCGCAGCAGCAGGGTTTGCATCTGCTCGCGGGTAAAGGCGTCCAGCGCCCCGAACGGCTCGTCCAGCAGCAACAGCTGCGGATTCGCCGCCAGCGCGCGAGCGATCCCGACGCGCTGACGCTGGCCGCCGGAAAGCTGCCAGATAAAGCGTTTTTCCGCCCCTTCCAGCCCCACTTTTTTCAGCATCGCCCGCGCGGTTGCCAGCCGCTGTTCACGGTTCACACCCGCAAGCTGTAGCCCAAACGCCACGTTCTCCTGCACGTTGCGCCACGGAAGCAATCCTTCGTTCTGAAAGACCACGCCGCGCTCGGCGCCAGGGCCATGCACCTTTTTGCCTTCCAGCTGAATGGTGCCGTGCTGATACGGTACAAACCCGGCGATCAGATTCAGCAGCGTGGTTTTTCCGCAGCCGGACGGGCCGAGCACCACCAGCAGTTCACCGCTGCCCAGCGTCAGGTTGATGTCCTCCAGCGCGGGTTTACCACCGTAATCGGCATACAGGTTCGTAATGTTCAGCATGGCGGACTCCTTATTTCACAAAGCGGTCGGTGACGTACTGACTGTAATCCGCCGCGACCGCAGGCACTTTGCCCTGCTCTTTCAGGAAGGTGGCGGTATCTACAATCGCTTTGCTCACCGGCCCGTTTAGCTGCTGCACCTGCTGCGCGGGGGTCAGATAGGTATTGCCCCTCACCAGCCCCGGCACGTCCGCTTCCGGCACGCCGCTCAGGCGGGAGAGTTTTTCCAGATTGGCGGGCTGCTTCAGCCACTCATCCGGGTTGCTGATGTACGGCTGCTGAGCGGCAATCGCGCTTTTCGCGAAGGCTTTGACTACCTCAGGATGTTTCTCGGCGAAGTCTTTACGCACCACCCACACGTCGAGGGTTGGCGCGCCCCACTGGCCCACTTTTTCGGAGTCGGTCAGCACGGTGCCGTCTTTTTCCAGCTCGTTTACTGCCGGTGCCCACACGTAGGCCCCGTCAATATCACCGCGCTGCCAGGCGGCGATTATCGCCGGCGGCTGAAGATTGATGATTTGCACCTGCCCCGGCTTGATGCCCCAGTGTTTGAGCGCCGCCAGCAGGCTGTAGTGGGTGGTGGAGATAAACGGCACGGCGATGCGTTTGCCGATCAGGTCTTCCGGTTTGGTGATGTTTTTCTTCACCACCAGCGCTTCGGAATTACCGAGCTGAGAGGCGAGGAGGAAAACCTCAATCGGTACCTGCTGGCTGGCCGCGACCGCCAGCGGGCTGGAGCCGATATTGCCAATCTGCACGTCGCCGGACGCTAACGCACGCACGACGGACGCGCCGCTGTCGAACTTGCGCCAGTCGACTTTCGCGCCGCTCTCCTTCGCAAAGGTATTGTCCGCCTGCGCAACCTTCGCCGGCTCAGCCGAGGTTTGATACGCGACGGTAACGTCCACCGCCTGCGCCTGAAATGCCCACAGCGCCAGCGCGCCGAGAAGTGTGATTCGCGATGAAATTGCCATAGTGCCTGCTCCCCTGTTGTTATGAGGGCAGTATTTCCGGCGCGGGAATTTTGATAAAGGAATAAAAAAGAATCGCTAATGACGATTCGTTTTTAGAAAAAAAGCGGGAAAGGATAGTTGATTTTGTGCGGTTGGTTTGTGCCGGGTGGCGCCTGCGCCTTACCCGGCACAAACTCAGCGCTGCGCGTTCAGCTCTGCAATATCCTTCGGCGTGGTGCGACAACATCCGCCGATTAACTTCGCTCCAGCCGCCAGCCACTGCGGCAGATACCCCGCCAGCGTCTCGCACGCTTCGCCGTGGTGGTGCCAGGTTTTGGTTACCGCATCATAATGCTCGCCCGAGTTCGGGTAGACCACCAGCGGCAGCGGCGTCAGGCTTTGCAACTGCTTCAGCGCCGCCGCGGTGTTTTCCAGCGCGATACAGTTGATGCCCAGCGCGACGACCTGCGGATAGTCCTCCAGAGAAGAAACCACCTCCCGCAGCGGCGTGCCGTCGCTCAGGTGCTCGCTGTCGCGAAGGGTGAAGGAGAACCACGCCCGTGCGCGGGGATACGCCGTCAGCAACGCGGCCAGCGCCTTTATTTCCGTGAACGACGGCAGCGTTTCGCAGGCCAGCAGGTCTGCACCCGCGTCCAGCAGCGCTTCCACGCGCGGGCGATGGAATTCTGTGAATTCTTCGGCACTGCGCACGTAGTCGCCGCGATACTCTGAGCCATCCGCCAGATACGCCCCGTACGGCCCTACGGAGCCCGCTACCAGCAGCGTGCCCGCGTGCGGGTTTTCGGCCAGGTACGCTTCGCGCGCCTTACGCGCCAGCTCCACGCTTTTGCCAATCAGCGCGCGGGACTGCGCCTCATCCAGACCGCGTGCCGCAAAGCCCGCAGGCGTGGCCTGGTAGCTGGCGGTGATCGCCACCTGCGCGCCCGCGCGGTAGTAATCAAGATGCACTTCACGGATAAGATCCGGGTTTTCCACCAGCACTTTGGCCGACCAGAGGCTGTCTGCAAGGTTACAGCCGCGCGCTTCCAGCTCCGTTGCCATTGCGCCATCCAGCACCACAAACGGCTGTTTTTCAAGGATGGCGGTAAGCGGATTATTCTGCGACATGTTCAGGCTCCTGCGATGTCATATTTCGGGTCAGGTAGTAGGCACCATAACACAGGGCGACGAACGGAAGCCCGCAATAAAGGGCAATGCGCTGGCTGGGGTCAAACCACAGGCCGACGCAGGCCACCACGCAGAGGATAAAACCGAGCACCGGCACCAGCGGATACCACGGCGCGCGGTACTTCAGCGCAGAGAGCGGCTGGCCGGACTGCAGATGACGGCGACGGAAAACGAAATGCGACGCGCAGATGCTGATCCACACCGCCACCACCGCAAAGCCAGAAATGGCCGAGAGTGCGACAAACACCGTGTCCGGGGCCACCACGCTTGAGAACAGCGCCAGCACGCCGCCGAGCATGGAAACCGAGAGCGCCGTCAGCGGCACGCCGTTTTTGTTCACGCGGGCAAAGCAGCGCGGGAGCGTTTTCTCATTCGAGAGCGACCACAGCATGCGCCCGGAGGCATATAAGCCAGAGTTCGCCGCCGAGAGGATCGCCGTCAGGATCACGAAGTTAAAAATATCAGCGGCATAAGGAATACCGACCTTTTCAAACACCAGCACGAACGGGCTTTTTTCCACGCCCGCCTGCTGCATCGGGATCAGCGCCGCCAGCACAAACACGGTGCCGATAAAGAAGATGATCAGCCGCGCGATGGTGGTGCGGATCGCAACCGGAATGACCTTGTGCGGATTTTCCGTTTCACCCGCCGCGATGCCGATAAGCTCGGTCCCGGAGAAGGCAAAGTTCACCGCCACCATGGTCATCAGGATCGGCAGGCCGCCGTGCGGGAACCAGCCCTCGGCGGTGAGGTTGCTTAAGCCCGGCGCGGGTGAACCGTCCTGCATCGGGATGAAACCAAAGACCGCCGCCCCGCCGAGGATGATAAAGGCGATGATGGTGATGACCTTCACCAGCGAAAACCAAAATTCCCCTTCGGCAAAGAAGCGCGTGGAGATGACGTTAAGGCCGAATATCACCACGCAGAAGACCACGCACCACGCCCAGACGGGCACCTGCGGGAACCAGTACTGCATGCAGAACCCGGCGGCGGTAAAGCTCGACCCGAGCGCCACCGTCCAGGTGAGCCAGTAGAGCCACGCCACGGTATAGCCCGTCGCCGGGCCGAGATAGCGGGCGGCATAGACGTGGAACGCGCCGGTTTCCGGCATCGCCACGGAGAGTTCACCCAGACACTGCATCACCAGCCAGACCACCAGCGCGCCGATCAGGTACGCCAGCAGCGTGCCCGCCGCACCGGTGGTGGAAATGATGTATCCGGTATTAAAGAATAACCCTGTCCCAATCACGCCGCCCAGCGAGAGCATAATCAGGTGGCGTGTTTTCATGGTGCGCTTAAGCTGTCCATTTTCTTGTTGTGTTTGCATATTACCTTCTATACGTATGGACATCTAAACATCCAAAGAAGGTGTTATACCGCGATTGTTAATAAAAAGCTAGATGACCAGACGCAAACGGGCACGCCGCGCGCTGAGTCTGGGGTGGGTTGTGAGGATCACATAAAGAATGGGACGCCAGGCCATAAGCACCTCCGCAAGCAGATACTAACAGCATGGTGCGGGAACGTGCGATCTTCGGTCAGTCGAAAGTGCTATCCGTGAAGCGCAAATTCATACTGCGATATTGCTGAACTGGCCGCCGGGTTGGTAATTCTCGCAATCGGTTCTATAGTCGTCACAGTTTCTTAGTAACCAGGACTGACTGATGCGCTTTAACGGACTGACCAAAGGTTTCTTTATTTTCATTCTCGCCCTTGTGACCTGGGCCTTCTTCGACGTGCTGTCGCCCTACTTCTCCGCGATACTGTGGGCCGCTATTCTGACCGTCATTTTCAACCCGGTAAAAAACAAATTGCGCGCCGCGCTGGGGGATCGCAACGGGCTGGCCTCGCTGCTGACGATTGGCATTATCTGCCTGATCGTTTTCATCCCGCTGATGGTGATCCTCTCCTCGCTCGCCATTGAGCTGAACGTGGTTTACACGAAGCTTCAGGAGAACAACACCCAATTCCCGGAGGTAGTGGCGAGCATCTTCAACCACTTGCCGGACTGGGCCAGCGGCTTCCTGGCGGATCACAACCTGACCAACGCGGCGCAGATCCAGAAAAAACTCTCCGACGTTGCGCTGCAGGGCGGGCAGTATCTGGCGGGCAGCGCGTTCCTGATCGGCAAAGGCACGTTTGGCTTTGCGATTAGCTTCGGCATCATGCTTTATCTGCTGTTCTTCCTGCTGAAGGATGGACCGTATCTGGTACGCCAGATCCTCGACTCCCTGCCGCTGTCTGATTTTGTTAAACAGCACCTGTTCGCCAAGTTCGTCGGCGTCTCCCGGGCGACGGTGAAAGGGACGGCAGTGGTGGCCGTCGTTCAGGGCACGCTCGGCGGGATCGCGTTTGCCATCGTGGGCATCGACGGCAGCGTGCTCTGGGGCGCGCTGATGGCGTTCCTCTCGCTGGTCCCCGCCGTCGGCTCGGCGATTGTCTGGGTGCCAGCCGCCATTTACCTGTTCGCCACGCACCAGCTCTGGCAGGGGCTGTTTATTGTTGGCTTCTTCGTGATTATTGTCGGGCTGGTGGACAATATCCTGCGCCCGCTGCTGGTGGGGAAAGACACCAAAATGCCGGACTACCTGATTTTAATCACTACCCTCGGCGGTATGGAGCTGTACGGCATTAACGGCTTTGTGATTGGGCCGCTCATCGCCGCGCTGTTTATCGCCTGCTGGAACCTCTTCTCCGGCCGCGATCACGCGGGGAATGCCGAAGAGCTGGACGCCGAGTTCATCGAAGAGGGAAAAAACTCTCCAGATTTGTAGGGACGTGACGATAACGACCACATCAGGCGGCGCTGTGCCGCCTTTTTTTTCGCCTTAAATCATACGTTTTCTATAATTTGAAGAACGCCATCCTCTTTATGCGGTAAAAGGATCTCCAGGTGCGAATCGCGACAATAACCAACTGGGCCTACGGTGCCACGGTCTGCCTGACTATCGCCTCCGGCATTATCATGCTGATGGCCTCTGGTGCTGACACCGCCGAACGTCAGGCCATTGAACTACGTCAAAATTTTGATGAGCTTACAGAAAATATTGAAACCGACGCCTGGAAACAGTCCGATTTAGCGCGCCTGTATGTCATCAAAAAAAATCCGCAAATCCTGGATGAGTACAATGCGTCAGAGAAAAAACTGAAGAGCATCGAGCTGAAGCTGGAGAAACTGCAGGACACCGGCGCTTCAGATGACGAGCTGGCCCTGCTGCATGATGGTTTAAAAATCATTGATGCACTGCAGGATGAGCAGCAGGCGGCACTGACGAGCGCGACCCGGGGTGAAGATGCGCAGGCCGTTGCCCTGCTCTATGGCATGCCCTACGAGCAGGAGCTTGAGCGCGCACAAACCCAAATCGATCGCTTTCGCCAGATACTCGACAAACGTGTCATCGCCTCCGTGCGGGAGGCGACGAAAAAATCGAAAGCGCTGCGCACGGCTTCTGAAGTGATGGTTGGCCTGACCGCCCTGCTGTTCTTGTTTGTGCTCGGCTTTATATTAAAACGCCGCGTGCTGCGCCCGGTGGTACGCCTGAGCGACGTGGTTCACCGTCTGGCCTCTCAGGACTTCGCCGTTGAAACGCCCAACTTTAACCAGATTGATGAGATTGGCGATATGGCCCAGGCCATCCGCATCTTTCGTGAAAACGGCCTTGCGCGACAACGTCTGGAAAAAGAGCGTGACGCCGACTGGGCCATCCGCGAGCTGCTGGCGCGCATGACGCAGCGGCTGCAGGGGTGTGAAAACTTTGACGATGTGATCAACGTGGCGGAGCTGTTTGCGCCCAATATCGCGCCGGGGATAGCGGGCCGGCTCTACGTTTTTGACCGCGATCCGTGGCAAATGCGCTGCGTCGCCCAGTGGCTTTCACCGGCAGATGATAAGGCCACATTCCACCCCGATGCGTGCTGGGCCGTGCGTCGCGGTCAGAGCCACCCGCCGGTTAACGGTGAACCGGATGTCGCCTGCTATCATCTCCCGGAATCACAGGCGGAAAGCGCGCTGTGCGTACCGCTTATCGCCCAGGGCCAGGCCATTGGATTGCTCTCGTTCCAGAACATCGCCCCGGAAAATGCTCCTGCACGCGCGTATCTGGAACTGATGGCCGAGGCGCTCGGACTGGCGCTGGCGAATCAGCGCCTGCGCGACGCGCTGCTGGAAAAAGCCTTGTTTGACCCGCTTACCGGCCTGCGTAATCGTCATCATCTGGAAGACACCCTGCACACGCAAATGACGCAGGCCATGCGCAACGGCGAGCCGTTAAGCTGCATGATGATCGACATCGATCACTTCAAGAGCATTAACGACCGCTTTGGTCACGAGGCCGGCGATCAGGTAATCAAAAACGTGGCGACGATTGTTCAGCGGGCCGCGCACGACGGCGGGCTGGCATTCCGCTACGGGGGCGAGGAGTTTCTGGTTCAGCTTCCCGGGGCCGGTGAAGCAGAAGCGCACGCCTGCGCGCAGAAGATTTACAACGGCGTGCATGCGCTATCGCTTCGCTACGGGCTGACCGAGATTGGGCCGGTGGATGTGTCGATTGGTATCGCCAGCTATCCAGAGCATGCTCAAAGTGACAACCTGCTGCGCGCCGCGGACGTGGCACTGTACCGGGCGAAAGAGCTGGGACGCTCGCGAATTGTGAGTTTTGGGATGCTGGAGGCGGGCTAGACCGCCCGCCGGGTGGCGAACGCGAAAATATCTGGCATCAAAAAATTATAAACTTTTCGTGATATTCTTTTTTAATAAAGTTTACCTTATATACTCTTCTCAGAGCGTAAAACGCACGTTATAAAAATAGTGGCTTTTCAGTCTATTATTCTTTAGCGCGTCTATAATCGCCTCATCATAAAAATATCCTCTGGCATATTACCGCGATTATAAAAAAATAATCGCCTCAACTTTATCCCTGTATTAATGCGTGGCTCGCCGATGTTCGTGCGCGTGACAGGTATTATTCTTTCACACTGGAAAAACGTCTATGTCTAATGTGGATTTACGATCCAAAAAATCCTGGGGAGCGCTGGCCATCATCGCCGCGATCGTGGGCGCGATAGCATCCGCATTTGCGTGGACGGCGGGTTGGATCGGTTCTCGCACCACCAGTCAGGCATTAGTCTCGGAAACACCAACGCCGTTTCCTCCCGGATTTCGCCGGGCACACGGCAAAGGAATGTGTTTTACGGGAAACTTCATTCCAGCCGGTTCAGCAACGTCTTTGTCAACCGCGCGCCTTTTTTCCCAGCAGCACACCCCTGTTGTCGGACGGTTTTCCATCGGCACTGGCGACCCCCACGCGGCGGATAGCTCAACGAAAACCCTGAGCATGGCCCTGATGTTCAGAACAGACGATAACCAGCAGTGGCGTATGGCGATGAACAACGAACCCTTCTTTGCGACCCGGGACCCTGAAGGATTTCTGGCGCTGCACCAGGCAACCGCGCCAGACCCGGCCACCGGCAAGCCGAATCCACAGCGCCTCGCGGCATTCTTAAAAGCCTATCCGGAAGCAGAGAAATACCTCAAATGGGCGGCACAAAAGCCCGCCCCCGGGAGCTTTGCCGGCGCAACGTTCTACAGCATTAACGCCTTTTACCTCGTGGACGGTCTCGGAAATCGCCAGGCGGTACGCTGGATGATGCGCCCGCACGATCCTTTTGTGTCGCTGAGCGAGGAGCAGCGCCAGAAGGCCGATCGCAACATCATGTTCGAGGGCGTCAGCCAGAGGCTTGCTCAGAAGCCTCTCTACTGGGATTTTGTTCTGCAACTCGCCCAGCCGGGCGATCCGGTGGATGACCCTTCCCGGCCGTGGCCTAACGATCGCAGGCAGATCGTGGCCGGTACGCTGGAAGTGGTGCGCGTCGAAGCCCAGGCTGACGGTCCGTGCCGCGACGTTAACTTCGACCCCTCGACGGTTCCTTCGGGTGTGAACGTGTCTGACGATCCTGTGTTAAACGCGCGTTCTGCCGCGTATTCACACTCCTTTAGTCGCCGGGAACGGGAAATTGGTTACGGCAAAGCCACCGAAGCTGTTGAAAAGCAGGAGGTAAAATGAACCCGAATCAAGAACACGGAAAAGCGCCGCAGCATTTCAACGCCCTGGCAAGAGGACTACACTGGCTAATGGCGGCGATGATTCTTGCCATGCTGTTTATTGGTACCGCAATGATGACGACGCTTCATCACCGGATTGCGCTTATCGACCTGCATCGCCCTCTGGGGATTGCCATATTACTGCTGGCGCTGCTCCGTCTGGTGAACCGACTTCGTAGCAAGACGCCCCGGCTGCCTGCTGATTTACCCTTCTGGCAAGTGCTTGCGGCTAAAGCGTCGCACTGGCTGCTGTATGCGCTCATGCTGGCAATGCCATTTTTGGGCTGGGCGCAGCTGTCGGCAGCAGGCTTGCCCGTCGTCATGTTCGAGGGATTTAATCTCCCACCGATTTTGCCAGTAAGCCCAACCCTTTTCGCCTGGTGTCACGATGCGCATAGCCTTCTGGCAAAACTCCTTTTTGCCGTGGTGCTATTACATATTTCTGCTGCATTAGTACATGCCTGGATCTACCGGGATAGCGTTTTTGCCAGCATGACGAAAAGCGGCAACCAGAAAAATTAAATAAAAAAAAGGCCTTTTTATCCGCTCTCGAATAAAAAATCGCCGGAGTGTGATAATTAAACGGCACAATTAGCGCGACATATAAATTGGCGAAAAATAACCAGGCGTCGTTGTCCCGGTAACCTGCAGTCTGGGGCATCCGACGTTATGGTTAGCAACGCTGCCCGGGCGATGCCTCGTGCGCGTCAATAAAAAACGATCGTTTTTTAGCCGAAAGCGACTTTATTCACATAATGGTCGCGTACTTAAAAAAAGAAGCACTCACAGTGCTGTAAAACCCGCTCGCACCAAACCACTTCAACTCGATGATTTTAAAACATTTTCCTGCAACGCATATCCAAAAACGGTAGCGTCTCAACAAAATACATAAACTAGTAGGATAACTAAATTATAATTCATATACTTCTGTGCAAAAGTGGAGGCCATAATGCGATTAATCCTAATGCTGGTATGCTGTCTGGTTCAGAGTTTAGCCTGGGCGGGTGAACTGCCGAAACCCGCCGGAAAACCCATTTTGACGATTTACGGGAATATAGAAAATACTAACGAAGATGGAAAAGCAGTGTTTGATCTCGCAAGCCTTGAAAAACTCGGCATGGTGAGTTTCGAGACGACATCTCCCTGGTATACGGGCAGGACGAAGTTTGAGGGTGTTCCAATGAACAAACTCATGGATTATGTTGGAGCAAAGGGTTCTGTCGTTAATGTTATTGCCCTTAATGATTACGCTACCGCTATTCCTCTCAGCGATTTTAAGAAATATAATGCTATTCTTGCCTTAAAGATTAATGGCGAATATATGCGTATCCGCGATAAAGGCCCATCATTCATTGTATACCCTTATGACAGTCTTCCTGAGTTGAATAATCAAATTTATTACTCGCGTTCAGCATGGCAGGTTAGCAAAATGAAGATTGAATAGCAGTTCAGGAGAACATAATGAACAGGATACTGGTTGGTATCATTTTTTCTCTTTTTATCACGACGGGATATATTGCATTTCTTGTTTACGATCGTCAGCAAGAGCTGCAAAAACTGACTCACTACACTGAGTCCTGGTCCGTGGCTCAACTGGTATCAGAGTACTACCGATTTGAATCATGGCTTGGTCTATACGCAACCGATACTGATGACGTTACGATAGACCAGGCCCGCATGCGGCTCGAAATTATGCTCAGCCAGGGCGAGTTACTGAACGGGGGAGACTTAGGCCGCTATATTGAGAGCGATAAAACGCATCAAGAGATCGCTGCACGCCTGAAAGAAATACTGGCGTATCTGGACAGTAACCTGGAAAAAATGAGCCATGAAGAATTAAAAAAGTACCTGGCAAATATGCATCTGCTCGACGCGCCGCTCAGTCAACTGTCTTCAAGCGCATTAACCAAAGATATTAACACAATTAATGAATCTAACCATAAAATACAGATCCTATATTATATTTACTCTGTACTTTCGTTACTTCTGGTGATATTAAGCTTTATTCTGGGGTTCTTAATGATCTATCAGAATAAAAATATTCTTAAAGCCCACATGCAGGTTAAAACCCTCGCTGACGAACTTCAGCGGTCAAAAGAAACGCTGCAAATACAGAATTCGAAGCTGGAATATGATGTGTATCATGACTCCCTTACCGGCATGAAAAACCGTCTGTTCTTCTGGGACGATCTCAATAAAATTACCCTTCAGGCAGATAAAAATCATACCCCTGTCACGGTGATGTTATTTGATTTAGACCGGTTCAAAGAGGTCAACGATACCTATGGCCATGACGCCGGCGATTTACTGTTGAATCAGGTATCCCGACGGCTTACCTCAATGAGTAACGCGACGGATACGTTTTACCGCCTGGGCGGTGACGAATTTGCACTTCTCTCCAGCGGCCTGACCGAGAACGCGGCGGTTTCGCGCGCCAAAGAGATCAGCGCTCACATCAGTCTGCCCTATACGATCAATAACCAGCTGATAAAAATTGCCACCTGTGTAGGTATCGTTTTATCTGATAATGAGCGGCGCTCGGATTATCTCTATAAATTTGCCGATCTGGCCCTCTACGAAGCCAAAAAAGAGGGCTCACAGCAGATAAAAGTTTTCCGTCAGTGGATGCTGCAGAAGCTGCAGGAAAGCAGAACCCTTGAGCATGATATGGCTCTCGCGATCAGTAACCATGAATTCGTTGTTTATTACCAGCCTATTGTCGATTCATTCAGCAATGAAATTTACGGCTATGAAGCGCTTATTCGCTGGATACACCCGGTAAAGGGGATTTTGTCGCCTGATTACTTTATTTCTGTTGCTGAAAAAACAGGGATGATCAATGAGATTGGCAAAAATGTGCTTGAACTTGCCTGCCGGGAGGCAGCTTCCTGGGCGGTTCCGGCCAGAATCTCGGTAAACGTCTCACCTGTTCAGCTGGGGACTAAATCATTTACTGCAATGGTTCAGTCCATCCTGAAAGAGACGGGCTTGCCGGCCAGCCGCCTTGAGCTGGAAGTTACGGAGTCTTCGCTCTTCAGTGACAGCAACACGCCGCTCACTATTCTCAAAAAGCTCAGATCGCTGGGGGTAAAAATTTCCATTGATGATTTCGGAACGGGTTATTCCTCGCTCTCGAGGCTGAGTGAACTCAATTTTGATAAAATTAAAATTGATAAATCCTTTGTGAATCCGATATCCACCCAAGACGATGCGCTTAATATCGTTAAACTGATTACCGGCATGGCGAAGAGCCTCAATATGCGGGTCATTGCAGAAGGTGTGGAAACCGAAGCGCAGCTTGAACGGCTTCAGGCGCTGGGCTGCGATCTCGTGCAGGGCTATCTGTTCGGAAAGCCACAGGCTGAAATCGATAAAAATATAAAAAACGGTACAGTGTGATCTTACCGGGATCACACTTTTCAACCCTGGGTATACACATACAATGACCGGGTGTTATCATTCACCCCGTAAATACCTTTCAACTCAATCCGAGGCTTTGATGCTGGAGAATGTAATCATCCGATAATCAGCTCCCCGACCTTTTCAGGCCGGACTGATTATCAATGCGCCGAAATCGAATGCGGACACCGCTGTGTGTTTGCACGTTTTGCACATGATGATTAAACAGGTTTTCCAGTATGAATTTATCCCGTCAGGAACAGCGTACCTTACACGTTCTCGCCAAAGGTGGCCGTATTGTGCACGTCCGCGATACGTCCGGCCGCGTCACCGCCGTTGAATGTTACAGCCGCGAAGGGCTATTGCTCAGCGACTGCACGCTCGCCGTCTTCAAAAAGCTCAAAACCAAAAAGCTGATCAAATCCGTTAACGGTCAGCCCTACCGTATCAATACTACCGGGCTGAACAACGTCCGTGCCCAGCCTGATAATCGTTAAGGAGAGGATGATGGATATCCCACGCATATTTACTGTTAGCGAAAGCGAACACCGCATTCATAACCCCTTCACGCCAGAAAAGTACGCCACGCTGGGGCGCGTGTTACGCATGAAGCCAGGCGCGCGCCTTCTCGATCTCGGCAGCGGTTCGGGAGAGATGCTTTGCACCTGGGCACGCGATCACGGGATTACTGGTATTGGCATCGACATGAGCCCGCTCTTTACCGCGCAGGCAACGCGGCGCGCAGAGGCGCTCGGCGTCAGCGAACGCGTCCATTTTGTGCATAACGACGCGGCAGGCTACGTGGCTGATGAACAATGCGACGTGGCGGCCTGTGTTGGCGCCACGTGGATTGCGGGCGGCGTCGCCGGGACGATGGACCTGCTGGCACAAAGCCTTAAGCCCGGGGGAATCATGCTCATCGGTGAACCTTACTGGCGACAGGTTCCCGCAACGGAGGAGACGGCTCGGGCTTGCGGCGTCTCGTCCACCGCAGACTTTCTCACCCTGCCCGACCTTGTCGCGTCTTTCGATCGCCAGGGCTATGACCTGGTCGAAATGGTGCTGGCAGATCAGGAAGGCTGGGACAGATACGAAGCCGCGAAATGGATGACCCTGCGCCGCTGGCTGGATCAAAATCCCGACGATGATTTTGCACAGGAGGTGCGCACGGAGCTGACGGCAGCGCCTAAGCGCCATGTGGCTTACACAAGGGAATATACTGGCTGGGGCGTATTTGCGTTAATTGCACGATAGGAGGGAGTGGCGGTATAGCCTTTTGGGGCTATACCGGCCTTAAGCATGAAGCGCTCAGCATTGTGAACGCTGCGCTACGCCTGGCATGAAAAAACTTCTATCATTGTTTTTTCCGTTACCGCATTCACAGGCGCTTTATGGAAACCCCTTCTTTTCTCTATTTATTGCTTTTCCCGGCCAAAAAGATGATGAAAGTGGGTAAAGCCAATAATATCTATAACCGCATTCAGTCGCTAAAACGGGTCTGGGGCGATGTGGATTATGCCCATTCTTACCGCATTGCGTTACCGTAGTCCGAGGTCTTTAAGCTGGAAAAAATGCTGCATTTTCTTTTGGCCAAATATCAAACGGGCATTGATGCCGGCGACGGCTATACCGAGCTGTTTTCCATTGAGGCGCTGGAGCCCGCCATTAAGCATATTCATTACGTCATTGAGCATGGGGTCATTGATGCTCAGCTCCTTCAGGGAATCGAAAAGCCACAGCTTCGGCCCGGCAAAAGCGCGGCGCATCGCCACGCGAAAATGAAAAAACAGTCAGATACTATGATTAACAACGTTGTCAGGGTGACGGAACAGTTCAGCAGGATAAATCGTTTACTGCTTATCTTGCTATTTAAGCAGCACCGCCTTCGTTATCAATATGACATTGAAGGTAATACCATACTGTTTCGGATAGCAGACAACCGTACTGACCAACGCGATGCTCACAAAATAATGCGCATGTTCAGCTTTTTTATTGAAGACTTCAGATATTTGGGCGGGACCAACTACTGCTCGGGGGTCTTTGGTGAAGGCACGGTCACGCAATACAACGTGGAGTTGATTTCAGGCGACCCTGACGCACATCCTCTGGTGGCCTATCTCGCCTCGCAAACAGAGCGCTTGTTTAATAAATTGCCATCGCGATCGGCGTTATTAATGGAAGATCTGCCGATACTGGAATCGAGCCGAATCCTGCGTAGGGTATTACAGAATGATGACGAGGATTAAGTTGCTTATGCCGCGACACTTATTGCTATTCAAGGGCAAGACGACGTACTGTCATCAAGACAGATGCCCTCTGGTGAATCCTGTATCGCGCTGTGGGAAGTCATGGATTATCGGTACGCCAGTTATATCTGGTGCTAGAAATCGCCGCTGAGGGCTTCTGGTGAAGCGTAGAAGGGATTGATGGGACTGGGACTGCATGCGCTGGTGTGGAAAAAGATACGCATCTATGACCGCCAGGACGGGAGAATTTCGCCAGGTGAGGGTAGACCTTCTACCCGTTGTGGTAACGTCGCCGTGGTGACTTTGCATCTGCTGGTGAATAGAAAAATATGCTTTTATGGCGTTTAATGCTCTGGCAGGATCAAAGGCCTGAAACCTGAAGTTGTGGGGTGACCAGACAAACTCATCCAAAATCCTTGAACAAGTAAACTCACCTCAAATCCTCCCGAATGCTATCCTTCTGTTGATCAAATCGCTGTTGTATACCCGGCTTCACGCCAACGCGCCGAAAAGCAATACCTGACCAAAAAAGCCAATTTGGCGAAGAAAAGCGCTTTTCACCGAGGGCCTGGGCTGACGGCCTAGCAGCGGTCCAACAGAGGCGGGGATATTTTCAGCAGGAGAATGTAAACTGGAAGGATAAAACAACGGGACACCCACGGGGGCGGGTTGTGAAAGTATTTCCTGTTATCTTCGACCTTATTGCACGTAAAATGACCAGACACATTTTGGGAAGGAGTCTTTAATGGATATTGCGCTGCTCAACAGGGGCTGGAACAGAACATGGTCAGATACCATGGTAAATCTGGAAGCCCGGAAACTCGTCGAAACTGCAAATCGGCTATCAGCATTCTATTTGCAAGATGGGATAACACGTATCAAGTTTGTCGAAGAGATAAGGCAGGTCGTAGAGAAAGAATTTGAAACTGCACGACGGGCCAAAACCGATGAAGAATGCATTGCATGCATCAAAAATCTGCGTGCCGAAACAGATAATCTGCAAGAACAAGAACGCCTGTTAAGAACCAGAGCCGCCCAACTTTATGCAAAGGTCGAGTTTGTCAGGGAAAACAATAAAATTGTCGGATACGTTATTTCGGCAATCCATATAGTGGTATCTGGAGCAGCATTATTTGGTGGGATGGTTATGATGTCCACTATGACCCCTGTTGGAGTTCTTGCAGGAGCAGTTTTATTTGTTGATGGTATTAACGGTATAACAAAAGAAGCAAGCCATCTTCGCTATGGTGAACAATCCAAATCGGAAGGGATTTTTGCTGATGGCGCAATGGAGACCGCACAATTTATGGGGTTTAGCCCAAAAAGTGGATTAGCTCTTTATAATACGGTGACTCTAGGGGCGAGTGTCTATAGTATCTTCGGCTTAGCAAGGAAACCCGGAGCTTGGCGATTATTCCGTTGGCTGCCGCGTGATTACTACCGAAAAGTTGACACAATGAGCAAGCCTAAGCTAACGATGAAAATCGCTGGATATGGTGTCAAAGCGAAAGTCATTTTTGATCTTCTGGCTACTGATAACAGTACTAATTAAGATTTGTTCGCTCTACAGAATCGCCAAGATTTATAAGCAAGTACAGGCGGTTGTATAAAAATTGCAACCGCTGCGCCACAAGAAAGGCCAATAGCACCAGAGAAAACACTCTGCTCAGATGCGAACATCACAAGAAAAATGAATACAGCAAGGCAACCGGATACAACCCACACGGCTAGAATAAATCGCCTGGCCAGGTCCCTGATTGCATTCCCCAACGTTCCACCATAGCTTTCAACGTTGTTCTTTATCTTCTTCAAATCCGATGGTGTAAAGCCAGAACTCAACAAAGCCTCATCAGTAACATCCATATTGTCCTCTCCGCATTTCTTAACTGGCAATGGCACACATAATCATAATGATGAACTTTACAGTAATCCATATGATGTTTGTGCAATGTAGCAGATTTCAGACAATAGAAGCCATAAAGCCCCGTTAGTGGTAAGAAGACAAGCGGAGCGTAGCAACTTCATCTGGCCAACCTGGTTGGTTTCGCTTTGCGAAAGTCACCAGTGACCAAATCAGATTGTCAGAGGGATCACACCTTATCAGGGTGCTCATGTACCTTTCGGAGCGTGAGCGAAGCGCTGGCAGAGCCTGCATATCGTGTGCAGATGCGTTTCCACTATTCACCTGTTTACGCAGCCACAAGGCCGCACATCGGGCTTGAATGCGTGTGATCAATCTGTTTCGGGAGGATTTAGAGACGTTGGCAGCGTCATCAGCTTCGAGTTGATAGCGGTTCGTGGGGACTGTTCACGCTTTGTACCTGTTCGAGCTTTACAACTACAGGCCGCTACGTGCTAACATCCCTGAGTAGCCACTGTTAACCATAGCGGCAACTGTTGGTCATAGAATCCCTTAAAAAAAGATTGTATCTTGAGAGCGATAATCGCCTTAAGTTATTTTTTTTAAAGGATTTTATTGTGTGAGTGCCGATAATAGGAGTCGAACCTACGACCTTCGCATTACGAATGCGCTGCTCTACCAACTGAGCTATATCGGCCCTGAGAGGCCGGTTACGAGTGTAACCACGGGGCAAAAGGTTAGATCTAACCGGGTGATGCGTCAATGCCCTTTTGAATCAAACGGCTATTTTTGCATCACCCGTGACTATTTACGCACGAATCGTATCGTCACCGAAGCCGATCCACTTATAGGTGGTCAGCGCTTCAAGGCCCATCGGACCGCGCGCGTGCAGTTTCTGCGTGCTGACCGCCACTTCTGCGCCAAGTCCGAACTGGCCGCCGTCCGTGAAACGGGTGGAGGCGTTCACATATACCGCAGAGGAATCCACTTCATTCACAAAGCGATCGGCATTGCGCAGCGTACGCGTCAGGATCGCGTCAGAATGCTGCGTGCCGTGTTCACGAATGTGCGCAATAGCGTCGTCGAGATCCGCAACCACCTTCACGTTCAGATCCAGCGACAGGAACTCGTCGTCGTACTGCTCCGCTTTTACGGGAACCACGCTAGCCGGGCCACCCTGGAGCAGCGCGAGGGCATTGATATCAGCGTGCAGCGTCACCCCGCTCTCCGCCATCTGCTTGCTCAGAGCAGGCAGGAAAGCGCTCGCAATCCCCTGGTGCACCAGCAGCGTTTCCACGGTGTTACAGGTGCTTGGACGCTGGGTTTTGGCGTTGACGATAATCTTCAGCGCTGGCTCAATTTCGGCGCTGTCGTCCACCACGATATGGCATACGCCGATGCCGCCCGTGATGACCGGAATGGTCGACTGCTCACGGCACAGCTTGTGCAGGCCCGCGCCACCGCGTGGGATCAGCATGTCGATGTATTTGTCCATGCGCAGCATCTCGTTGACCAGCGCGCGGTCAGGACTCTCAATCGCCTGCACGGCCCCCGCCGGCAAGCCGCACTCTTCCAGCGCCTGCTGGATGACTTTCACCGTCGCGGCGTTGGTGCGCCAGGTCTCTTTCCCACCGCGCAAAATGGCGGCATTACCAGTTTTCAGGCACAGGGAAGCGACGTCAACCGTCACGTTTGGACGGGCTTCATAAATCACGCCGATGACGCCGAGCGGCACGCGGCGACGCTCCAGACGCAAACCGCTGTCGAGCAGCCCACCGTCAATCACCTGCCCTACCGGGTCGGCCAGATTACAAACCTGACGAACATCGTCGGCGATACTTTTAAGACGAGCCGGGTTCAGCGCCAGGCGGTCGAGCATCGCTTCGCTCAGGCCGTTTCGACGCGCTTCCAGCAGATCCTGCTCGTTGGCAAGCAAAATGTCCTGAGACTGTGCTTCCAGATAATCAGCGATTTTTTCCAGCACGCGGTTTTTCTCGCGGCTGGAAAGGAGCGCCAGTTTGTAAGAGGCGGCCTTCGCGGCTGCGCCCATTTGTTCCAGCATGTTCTGGCTCCTTAACGAATAATCATGTCATCGCGATGCACGGCAACCGGGCCATATTCATAGCCCAGAATAGCGTCGATCTGCTGCGAGTGGTGGCCCGCAATGCGGCGCAGGGCATCGCTGTTATAGCGGCTTACGCCATGCGCGATGTCGCGACCTTCCAGGTTACGGATGCGGATCACTTCACCACGGGAGAAGTTGCCTGTCACGCTTTTAATTCCTTTAGGAAGCAATGAACTCCCTCGTTCCAGAATCGCCGCAGTTGCCCCTTCATCAACGGTGAGTTCACCGGCAGGCGGCGCGCCAAAGATCCAGCGCTTGCGGTTCTCCAGCGGGGATTCCTGGGCGTGGAAGCGGGTGCCGACGGAAATGCCTTCCATCACGTCGCCAATCACGCCAGGGCGGCTGCCTGCGGCAATGATGGTGTCGATACCGGCGCGGCACGCCACGTCGGCGGCCTGCAGCTTGGTCCCCATCCCGCCCGTTCCGAGGCCGGACACGCTGTCACCGGCGATGGCGCGCAGCGCATCGTCGATACCATGAACATCGGTAATCAGCTCGGCTTCCGGGTTGGAGCGCGGGTCGGCGGTGAACAGCCCCTGCTGATCGGTCAGAAGCAGGAGTTTATCGGCCCCGGCCAGAATGGCGGCCAGCGCAGAGAGGTTATCGTTATCGCCCACTTTTATTTCAGCGGTGGCAACGGCATCGTTTTCGTTGATAACGGGAACAATATTGTTGTCCAGCAGCGCGCGCAGGGTATCGCGGGCGTTCAGGAAACGCTCCCGGTCTTCCATATCCGCACGCGTCAGCAGCATCTGCCCGACGTGAATACCGTAGATAGAGAACAGCTGTTCCCAGAGTTGAATGAGTCGGCTTTGTCCCACGGCGGCCAGCAGCTGTTTAGAGGCGATCGTCGCGGGGAGTTCGGGATAACCCAGGTGTTCACGCCCGGCGGCAATCGCCCCGGAGGTCACAATCACAATACGGTGCCCTGCGGCATGCAGCTGAGCGCACTGGCGTACAAGCTCAACAATGTGGGCGCGATTTAGGCGGCGCGATCCGCCTGTTAACACACTGGTACCGAGTTTTACCACCAGCGTCTGGCTGTCACTCATGATTCTCTGCCGTTCAACGATAAGGGAAAGTAATGTCGAACGAACGTTTTAACAGGAGTCAGCCCGGTTGCCAACTGCCTTAGTGCATCACCAGGCACTTTGTTGCGCGGGATCAGGAAGCGTAGCGGCAGAATTTGACAAATTTATTACCGTAATAATAAATCACAGTTTTTTAAAATTATTCTTAGTTTGTCATAAAAGTTTCATTCCAGAACGATAAAACCCTTCCTGTTTTTTCACGGGACTTAAGCATCAGCTTATCGTCCAGCGAATTTTTAAAGCGCGTTTATAAGACAGGATCGAAAATGAAAAAGAGCACTCTGGCATTAGTGGTTATGGGCGTGGTGGCTTCCGCATCTGTTCACGCAGCAGAAGTTTATAATAAAAACGGTAATAAACTGGACGTGTACGGCAAAGTGAAAGCTATGCACTATATCAGTGATGATGACACCAAAGATGGTGACCAGACTTACGTTCGTTTCGGTTTTAAAGGCGAAACCCAGATTAACGATCAGCTGACGGGCTATGGCCGTTGGGAAGCTGAATTCGCAGGTAACAAAGCTGAAAGCGACTCCTCGCAGAAAACACGTCTGGCGTTCGCCGGTATTAAACTGAAAGACTTTGGTTCACTGGATTACGGTCGTAACCTGGGCGCGCTTTATGACGTCGCGGCATACACCGATATGTTCCCTGAGTTCGGCGGTGACGGCCTGGCACAGACCGACAACTTCATGACAAAACGTGCCTCCGGACTGGCCACCTACCGCAATACCGATTTCTTTGGCATGGTAGACGGTCTTGATATGACCCTGCAGTACCAGGGCAAAAACGAAAACCGCGACGTGAAAAAGCAGAACGGTGACGGCTTTGGTACGTCTCTGGCCTACGACTTCGGCGGCAGCGATTTCTCCGTCATTGGTGCTTATGCCAGCTCCGATCGCACCAACGCGCAGAACCTGCAGGCGCGCGGTGAAGGTAAAAAAGCCGAGGGCTGGGCAACCGGTCTGAAATACGACGCGAACGATATTTACCTGGCCACTATTTATTCTGAAACCCGCAATATGGCCCCTATCTCCGGTGGTTTTGCAAATAAAGCGCAAAACTTCGAAGTAGTTGCACAATATCAGTTTGACTTTGGTCTGCGCCCATCCGTGGGTTATGTACAGTCCAAAGGTAAAGATATCGAAGGCATTGGCGACGAAGATATCGTGAAATATATTGACGTGGGCGCCACGTATTACTTCAACAAAAACATGTCCGCGTTTGTTGATTATAAAATCAACCAGATTGACGACGATAATAAGCTGGGCGTGAGCAGCGATGATATCGTTGCGCTGGGTGTGACGTATCAGTTCTAAGATTATCCAGATAAGAAAATCCCGGCATACAAGCCGGGATTTTTTTGCCCAGGGTAAATGCGGTCTCCTGCCCTCACCCCGGCCCTCTTCCACAGGAAGAGGGAGAAACCATTACGCGGTCAGCTTCACCGCTTCGCTGGAAAAGTCATCCGCTGGCTCGAACTTAAGGTCCAGGGTGGCCAGCAGCGCGCTCGCTTTGTCGTGGAACTCTTTCAGGGTGTATTCCAGGCGATCGATCACTTCCTGATCTTTGATGGTAGTAGCCTGCCAGTTGCCGTCTTTGTTAAACAGGCCAAACTGATAGCTATACGTAAAACGTTTCTCCTCTGCTTCCATTTCCATCCACCAGCCCCAGAATTCACGTTTTTCGGGTGCAGGCTTCACGTTGACGCATACAGCCAGGCAGTCGAAAAAAAAGCGATTCTCTTCACACTGCTCTTCTCGAATATACGGGCCGAGAGCCATAAATTTCTTAATCAGCCTACTTTTCGGGTGTCCACTCGGTAACGTCATTGCGATCTCCTTTTGTGAAGCCACTGTTTTACCAAACCAGCGAAATTTAGCAATCTATTAACACACTCTCTGGGCGATCCAGCGCGTGATCTCTTTCAAGGCTTTGTCAAAATTCTGATACACCGGGCTGAACGGCACCTCAAGCAATTTGCCATCCGCAGATGACGAAGTGATTAAGCGTGACTCTTCCTCCGGGCTGAACGGATCGTTTTTCCAGAAACCGGACAGCATCGGCGTCGGGCAACGGCGTCCCAGCAACCCTTGCGTTTTTAACGAGTAGCGATTGAGCTCAACGCGCAGCGCTTCGTCTGAGGCATCATGCATGCCAAGTCGACTGGCAAGGACGTCCAGATACATCTCCGGCACGCTGCCCTGACGGGCAGGATCGCTGAGCAGGGCATGAACCACCGGGCCCAGGCAGGCGACGGCCTTCAGACGTGAAGATTCAAGGTAAGCCAGACGCACCGCAACGTTGGCACCAAAACGGAAGCCGAACGCCGCGACGCGGGTGTGGTCAACCCACGGAACATTTTCCAGCGCTTTAAGCGCATGCTGGTGCAGCAGGCTCGAATCCTGCGTTAACTTCCACTTCGATGAGAATCCAATAGAAGGCATATCGAGCGTCAGCATCGCGATCCCTTTTGGTGCGAAGTAGCGCTCATACAGGCTGTAATAGTCGATTTGCAGGGAATCCAGCCCGCCGCACATTAGCACGGTCGGGAACGGGCCGTCGCCTTCAGGCATGTGCAGGAACCCGGTGACGGGCGCACCGCCCGGAACGGCGAACTCAAGCTCGCGCATCTGACCCGGCAGACGTTGAGCAGCCTCCTCATAGGCACGATTCGCCAGCGCCTGAGCCTGCTCGGCCAGCTCATCCCCTTTCAAATGCGGATAGGCGGCGATGGCGTAGAGGTTGGCCGCGTGCAGCCAGTGCTTGCCGCTTCGCGTGGCATCCTCTTCCTGGCTGGCTTTTTGCTGCCAGAGCATCGCCTGTTTAGACCATTCGTAAATCCAGTTCCCGCCCCGGTAGCCGACCACCGTGTCGTAGAGCTCGCTGTCGGTACGCTCCGACTCGCTCATTACGATACGCGCCTGCACGTCGAGGATTTCACGGGGATCGATACCGCGCCAGATCCACATCAGGCGGTTAATCATGCGATACCAGTGGGGCACGTTTTTACCGTCTAACGCAGACTGGACGGCAGGCATGGTTCCCGGATTAAACCGACGGACCAGCGTCGACGTTTCAGGGTGTTTGAAACGGGGTTTGAAAAGCGTCTCGGTGAGATTTGCCTGCGTCATTGCGTTGCCTCCATGGATACGTCATATAGTGCCCATTGTAACGCGTGGCAGGCCAAAAAGAACAACGCCCGGCATAGCCGGGCGTGTAAAGTTACGTACTGGTATTAACGGCCTGAGATAGGCGGCACGAAGACCACGCCCATATCCCACGGCTGTTCAATCCAGGTATCCTGGGGGATATCAATGACGTAATCGTCAACCAGTGGGCGGCCCGCTGGCTTAGCGAAGATCGTCACGAAGTGCGCTTTTGGATACATTTCGCGAATAGCGACCGCGGTACCGCCGGTATCCACCAGGTCATCAATAACGATGAAGCCTTCACCGTCGCCTTCAGCGCGTTTCAGCACTTTCAGCTCACGCTGGTTATCATGGTCATAGCTTGAGATGCAGACGGTATCGACATGACGAATACCCAGCTCACGTGCCAGCAGCGCCCCCGGTACCAGACCGCCACGGCTGACGGCAATAATGCCTTTCCACTGTTCGGAAGGCATCAGACGCGCAGCCAGTTTGCGTGCGTGAATCTGCAACATGTCCCAGGTGACGACGTATTTTTCGCTCATGTGAAGTGTCCCAGCCTGTTTTTATACGGCTTAAAAAGTGTTCGAGGGGGAAATAGGTTGCGCGAGATTATAGAGATCTGGCGCACTAAAAACCAGTGTTTAGCGCTCCCTGCCTGAGTTTTTACATGCTTTATGCTACCAGCCAGCAGAGAAAGTGGTATTCTCAGTTGCATCTCGCAAGCCTGTCTTGTGGTAACTATTAACCTGCTAACCCTGTGGCCTGCAACCCTGTTTGCAGCGCCTCGACAAGGAGACTTATCGTGTCTGAACTGTCTCAATTATCTCCGCAGCCGCTGTGGGATATTTTTGCCAAAATTTGCTCCATTCCACACCCTTCCTACCATGAAGAACAGCTTGCCGAACATATTATGGGTTGGGCGAAGGAAAAAGGTCTGCACGCAGAGCGCGACCAGGTTGGCAACATTCTGATCCGCAAACCGGCTACCGCAGGCATGGAAAACCGTAAACCGGTTGTACTGCAGGCGCACCTGGACATGGTGCCACAGAAAAACAACGACACCGTTCACGACTTCACTAAAGACCCAATCCAGCCGTACATCGATGGCGACTGGGTAAAAGCGCGCGGCACCACCCTGGGCGCGGACAACGGCATCGGTATGGCCTCTGCGCTGGCGGTGCTGGCTGACGACAGCGTTGAACACGGTCCGCTGGAAGTGCTGCTGACCATGACCGAAGAAGCGGGCATGGACGGCGCGTTCGGTCTGCAGGCAAACTGGCTGCAGGCAGATATCCTGATCAACACCGACTCCGAAGAAGAAGGTGAGATCTACATGGGCTGCGCGGGCGGGATTGATTTCATCTCCACCCTGCCGCTGTCACGCGAAGCGATTCCTGCGGGCTTCCAGACCTTCAAGCTGACGCTGAAAGGGCTGAAAGGCGGTCACTCCGGCGGTGATATTCACCTGGGCCTGGGTAACGCCAACAAACTGCTGGCACGCTTCCTGGCGGGCCACGCGGCCGAGCTGGACCTGCGTCTGGTGGACTTCAACGGCGGCACCCTGCGCAACGCGATCCCACGCGAAGCCTTTGCCACCGTGGCGGTGCCAGCGGCGAAAGCGGACGAGCTGAAAAAACTCTCCAGCGTCTACCTGGATATCCTGAAAAACGAACTGTCGGCGAAAGAGAAGAACCTGACCGTGGTGCTGGAATCCGTGTCTACGGATAAAGCCGCCCTGACCGCGCAGTCTCGCGACAGCTTCGTTCAGCTGCTGAACGCGACGCCAAACGGCGTGATTCGCAATTCTGACGTGGCGAAAGGCGTTGTGGAAACCTCTCTGAACGTGGGCGTGGTGACCATGAGCGACGACAGCGCGGAAATTATCTGCCTGATCCGCTCCCTGATCGACAGCGGTAAAGAGTATGTAGTAAGCATGCTGGAATCTCTGGGTGCGCTGGCGGGCGCGAAAACCTCCGCCAAAGGCAGCTACCCTGGCTGGCAGCCGGATGCAAGCTCTCCGGTGATGGCGCTGGTGCGTGAAACTTATCAGCGTCTGTTCAACAGCACCCCGAACATCCAGGTGATCCACGCGGGTCTGGAATGTGGTCTGTTTAAGAAGCCGTATCCGGACATGGACATGGTTTCCATCGGGCCAACCATTACCGGTCCACACTCGCCAGATGAGCAGGTTCATATTGAAAGCGTCGGTCATTACTGGACGCTGTTGACGGAACTGCTGAAGGCGATCCCTGCGAAGTAATTTGTCGTCTGTTGCCCGGCGGCGCTACGCTTGCCGGGCCCACGATGAGTGCAATCTACAATCCCAAAACCAGCTGACGCTCCAGCTGCGGATCCAGCAGCGTGACGTGCAGTCCCACCAGCCTCACCCCTCGTCCGCCTCGTCGTTCTTCCCACGCCTTTTTCGCCGTTGCGATAAGATCTTCTTTGTTCAGGCGCGGCCAGACGTGCTCCTGCGTCGTCTGCTGAAAGTCGTTAAATTTCAGCTTGATGCCCTGTCGGGCAATCAGTAAATCAGGCTTTACTTTGATCAGGCGTCGCTCCAGCTCCGGATAGAGCTGTTCCGTAATAATGGTTTCGCATTCCGACCAGTCATGGATGTCTTCGCTCAGCGTGCGCTCAACCCCGACCGATTTACGAAGCCGTTCGTTGTTTACATCGCGGTCGTCAATGCCCTGACTGCGCTCCCACAGCACGCGGCCAAACTTCCCAAAGCGCTTGAGCAGCATAGCCAGGTCGCTTCGCTGCACGTCTTCGCAGGTGCGTAACCCCATACTTTCCAGCTTCGCGGCGGAGACTTTGCCTACGCCGGGGATTTTGCCAAGCGGCAGCGTTTTTAAAAACGCCGGGACCTCTTCAGGGGTGATGACGTACTGGCCGTTGGGTTTATTTAAATCGGAAGCAATTTTGGCGAGAAATTTTACCGGCGCGACGCCTGCCGACGCGGTGAGATTCAGCTCGTTGAAAATGGTCTGGCGGATCTCCTGCGCCATCAGGGTAGCGGAGCCGTGACAATGCAGGCTGTCGGTGACGTCCAGATAGGCTTCGTCCAGCGAAAGCGGTTCAATCAGTGAGGTGTAGCGGGAGAAGATTTCGCGTATATGGTTTGAGGCTTCTTTATAGGCGTCAAAGCGCCCTGGCAAAAGAGTAAGGTGCGGACACAGTTTCAGCGCCATCGCCGTCGGCATGGCGCTGCGCACGCCAAATTTGCGTGCAGGATAGTTGGCGGTGCTGATCACACCGCGCTGAACGCGGCTGCCGCCAATGGCGATGGGAATATCCCGCAGCGCCGGGTTGTCACGCATCTCCACTGCGGCAAAAAAGCAGTCCATATCGACATGGATTATTTTGCGCATCGGTCATACCACACATGTATTTATATACAGTATAACAAAAGGCAAAAAATGCGTCAGCTATTTTCCTTACTCACGGTTGTCATATAAACGTGTTACAAACATTCGTAATAAAACCTTTATATACACACACTTAGGCAATCAATGGAGCGTAATTATTCATGAAGAAAATTCTCCCGATTTCGTTACTGTTTCTGGCGAGTGCTGCATCTGCTAGCCCTGCGATCGTTGCCCACCGGGGCGGGACTGCGGATGCACCTGAAAATACCCTGCCAGCCATTAAGCTCGCCCTCGAAAACAAAGCAGATATCGTCTGGATTACCGTGCAGCTCAGTCGGGATGGCGTACCGGTTCTCTATCGACCTGCCGATCTGAAAGCGTTAACCAATCTGCAGGGAAAGGTGTCACAGTATACCGCTGAAGAACTGGCAAAAGCGGATGCCAGCGTGAAGTGGAAAGATAAGGACCTGCCGGAAAACCTGCTTAATTCCCCGATACCGAGGCTGAAGTCGGTGCTGAGCTCCTGGCCAAATACGCGTTTTTTCATTGACATAAAATCGCCGGATGCCGATCCGGCGACAATGGGCAGCAAGCTGCTTAACGTACTGAAAGAGACCAACAGCCTGAATCGCGTTCGCGTTTATTCAACCGAAGATCGCTATATGGAAGCATTGCCTGTCGAAATCCCCCGCTTTGTCACGCGCAGCGAAACCCGCACGCGTCTGGCCACGATTTCGTTGAGCCATGAATGCCTGCCTCCTTCACAAAAAATGGACGATTACTGGTATGGGCTTGAGTTAAACCGAAAAGTAGAAGTGGTCGAGAAATTCACCTTAGGCGAAGGTGTCTCTCCTGCAACATTAACGTGGGACAAAGAGGCCGTTGACTGCTTCCGCTCTCAGGGCAATGCCCATCTGATTTTTATCGGCGTGAACTCTGAAGAGGATTACCAGAAGGCGAAAACACTGGGTGCCGAAGGGGTTCTTGTAGACTCACCAGCCAAAGCCAAAAGCTGGGCAAAATAAATGATAAAGGCCGCACGAAGCGGCCTTTTCCTAGATGATCCTCTGCTGATCCCGGGCCATGCGCTTTTTGCGTGCATCGCACGGTTCGGGGCAGTCGCACACCTTTTCCATTCCGATGGAAGAGATACCTCCACAGCTGCCCTGAATGCTTTTACGCTTGATGATCCAGCCTAAAGACATACCGAACACCACCAGCAAAAACACCGCAAAGGTTGCCAGAAAGGTCAACATAATCAGCCTCCGAAATCATCAAGGAGGATGTTTTCATCTTCCACGCCGAGATCTTTGAGCATCTTGATCACGGCGGCGTTCATCATTGGCGGACCACACATATAGAACTCGCAGTCTTCCGGTGCCGGGTGCTGTTTGAGGTAGTTTTCATACAGCACGTTGTGGATGAAGCCCGTATAGCCCGTCCAGTTATCTTCCGGCTGCGGATCGGAGAGCGCCACGTGGAAGGTAAAGTTCGGATTCTCACGCGCCAGCTGTTCAAACTCATGGTCGTAGAACATTTCGCGCAGCGAGCGCGCACCGTACCAGAAGCTGATTTTACGCTTGCTGCCGAGACGCTTGAGCTGATCAAAGATGTGCGAGCGCATAGGGGCCATACCCGCACCGCCGCCGATAAAGACCATTTCCGCGTCGGTATCTTTAGCAAAAAACTCGCCGAACGGACCGGAGATCGTCACTTTGTCGCCTGGCTTAAGGGACCAGATATACGACGACATCACGCCTGGCGGCGCGTCAGGCACGTTTGGCGGCGGCGTGGCGATACGCACGTTGAGCATGATAATGCCCTTCTCTTCCGGGTAGTTAGCCATGGAATAGGCGCGCAGCGCGGGCTCTTTTACCTCGGAAACAAAGCGGAAGAGATTAAATTTATCCCAGTCGGCCCGGTACTCATCGGGCACGTCGAAGTCCGCATAGGCCACGGTGTGCGCCGGACACTCAATCTGGATATACCCACCTGCACGGAACGGGACGCTCTCCCCTTCAGGGACACGCAGCTTGAGCTCTTTAATGAACGTGGCTTTGTTATCGTTCGAGATAACCTCGCACTCCCATTTTTTCACGCCGAAAATCTCTTCCGGCAGCTCAATCTTCATGTTCTGACGCACCGCGACCTGGCACGCCAGGCGGCACCCCTCTTTCGCTTCACGCTTCGTGATATGCGACAGTTCAGTAGGCAGAATATCACCGCCCCCCTCTTTCACAGTCACACGGCACTGCCCGCATGAGCCGCCTCCACCGCAGGCTGACGAGACAAAAATCCCGTTGCCCGAGAGCGTATTAAGCAATTTGTCCCCTGCCGGAGTGCGGATCTGGTTCTGCGGATCGTCATTGATATCAATGATCACATCCCCGGAATTAACCAGCTTTGCGCGCGCCGCCAGAATCAGCCCTGACAGCACCAGTACTATCAGCGTGAACATCACCACGCCAAGAATAATTTCCATCTGTTAGCCCTTATAGCTGCACACCGGAGAAGGACATAAAGCCCAACGCCATCAGGCCGGTGGTGATAAAGGTGATCCCTAAGCCACGCAGCCCCGCAGGCACGTTGGCATATTTCATTTTTTCACGGATCCCCGCCATGGTGACAATCGCCAGCATCCAGCCGATACCGGAACCGAAGCCGTACACCACCGATTCACTGAAGTTGTAATCGCGCTGAACCATAAACGAGACGCCACCGAAGATGGCGCAGTTCACCGCGATCAGCGGCAGGAAGATCCCCAGCGCGTTGTACAGCGACGGGAAATACTTATCGAGGATCATCTCCAGGATTTGTACCAGCGCCGCAATCACCCCGATGAAGGTGATGAAGTTCAGGAAGCTAAGATCGACGCCTTCCACCAGCGCGCCGTCCCGCAGCACGAAGTTGAACACCAGGTTGTTAATCGGAACCGAAAGCCCCAGCACAACGGTGACCGCCACGCCCAGGCCAAATGCCGTCGAGACCTTTTTAGAGACGGCAAGGAACGTACACATGCCCAGGAAGAAGGCGAGCGCCATGTTTTCAACAAACACCGCGCGCACAAATAAACTCAGGTAATGAGCCATTGTCGGTTACTCCTTTTCCTGCTGTTCAGGCTTCAACGTACGAATCAGCCAGATCAGCAAACCGATAATGAAAAACGCGCTTGGGGCCAGCAGGAACAGGCCGTTCGGCAGATACCAGCCGCCGTTCTGTACCGTATCCAGCACCTGAACGCCAAACAGCTTGCCGCTGCCAATCAGCTCGCGCAGGAAACCGACCGTCAGGAGGATCACGCCGTAGCCCAGGCCGTTGCCGATACCGTCCATAAAGCTCGCCAGCGGCGGCATTTTCATGGCGTAGGCTTCAGCGCGCCCCATCACGATGCAGTTGGTGATAATCAGGCCGACAAACACCGAAAGCTGCTTCGAGGTTTCGTAGGCGAACGCGCGCAGCAGCTGATCGACCACGATCACCAGCGAGGCGATGATCGCCATCTGCACGATGATCCTCACACTGTTGGGGATGTGGTGGCGGATCATCGAGATAAACATGCTGGAAAACGCCGTCACCAGCGTTACCGCCAGCGTCATCACCACCGCCGTTTCCAGCTTAGTGGTCACCGCCAGAGCCGAGCACACACCCAGCACCTGCAGGGTTATCGGGTTATTGGCTAAAAGTGGGCCAATCAGCACTTTTTTAACTTCTTTCAGTTCACCCGTATCAGCCATTGTTCAGCGCTCCTTCACGTACGTTCTTCAGGAAGGGACCAAAGCCCAGTTCACCCATCCAGAAATCAAAACTGTGCTGCACCCCGTTAGAGGTGAGTGTGGCGCCGGAAAGACCGTCAACGGCGAATTCATCCCCAGGACGCGCGCCTCCTTTCACCACCTTCAGCGCAGGCTGACCGTTATCATTGAGCACTTTTTTACCGATAAACTGCGCACGCCAGTTAGGGTTTTCCACTTCGCCACCCAGCCCCGGCGTTTCGCCCTGGTCGTAATAAGTAATACCTTTGACCGTGCGGCCATCGGTATCCAGTGCCACAAACGCATACATCATTGACCATAAGCCGTTGCCGTAGATGGGCAACACGATTTCCTGTATGCGCTTCTGCTCGTCACGGACGAGGTAAATTTCCGCGACATTGCTGCGGCGCTTAATGCCAGCCGGATCCTGCGAGGCGTCAAGCACGGTGCTCATCTGCGGATCCTTTAATGCCAGCGCCTGGTTATATTTCGCCGGGTCTTTATCCATCAGCTCGCCGGTTTTTAAATCCACCAGCCGTGCGGTAATGCGTTCAGCAAACACGGCCGCGACGTCGTCCTTCGTCATGCCTTCCTGCATCAGCCCGGCCACGGCCAGGATGTTGCGCTGTTTATCCAGCGCGCGCTGTTCCTGCTGCAGCGGCTTTAACCCTACGGCGGAACCGGCAACCACGATGGAACAGACCAGACACAGTACCAAAACCACCAGCAGCGTTTTGCTGATGCTGTCGTTATTTTTAACCTCAGCCACGCGCCTTCCTCCGCTTAATGTTGGCGCGCACGACCAGGTAGTCGAACAGCGGCGCAAACAGGTTGGCAAACAGAATGGCCAGCATCATCCCTTCCGGATAGGCCGGGTTGACCACGCGAATCAGTACACACATCACGCCAATGAGCGCGCCGTAGCACCATTTTCCCCTGTCGGTAAAGGAGGCCGAGACGGGATCGGTGGCCATGAACATCATGCCAAACGCAAAGCCTCCCAGCACCAGGTGCCAGTACCACGGCATGGAGAACATCGGGTTCGTGTCTGAACCAATGAGGTTGAACAGCGTGGCAGTAAGCACCATGCCGAGCATAACGCCCGCGACGATGCGCCAGGACGCCACGCGGCCAAAGATGATGATGGCCCCGCCGATCAAAATCATCAGGGTAGATACTTCGCCAATAGAGCCCGGAACGTTGCCAAGAAACGCGTCGAACCAGGTTACGGGCTGGCCCGTAGCATTGTTGACCAGCGTTTCGCCGCCGCCTGCCGCCCACTGAGAAAGCGGCGTCGCGCCGGAGAAACCGTCCGCAGCCGTCCACACCAGGTCGCCCGAAATCTGCGCCGGGTAAGCAAAGAACAGGAACGCACGCCCCGCCAGCGCCGGGTTGAGGAAGTTACGTCCGGTGCCGCCGAAAATCTCTTTGGCAATCACCACGCCAAAGCTGATCCCCATTGCCGCCTGCCAGAGCGGTAGCGTGGGCGGAACAATCAGCGCAAACAGAATGGAGGTCACGAAGAAGCCTTCGTTAATCTCGTGTTTGCGGATGATGGCGAACAGCACTTCCCAGAAGCCGCCCACGATAAAGACGGTCATGTAGATCGGCAGGAAGAAGACGGCCCCCAGCGTCATCATGCTGACCCAGCCTGCATCAGCCGCAAAGCTCACGCCCAGCGACTGCGCCAGACGATAGTGCCAGTCAGACTGGATCACCTGCGCCAGCTGCTGAGCGTCGTACATGTGATGCAGCGCCGGAATGGTTTGCAGACCAACGTTGTACATGCCCCAGAACATGGCCGGGAAAACCGCAAACCACACCAGGATCATCATGCGTTTCAGATCGATGGCATCGCGAACGTGCGCTGCCCCTTTCGTCACCAGACCCGGAGTGTAGAAAATAGTCGTCGTCGCTTCATACAGCGGGTAGTACTTTTTGAGCTTCCCTTCGGTAAAGTGCGGCTCAATTTTTTCAAAGAGGTGTTTTAATCCCATGGTTATCCTTCCTGCTCAATGCGGGTTAACACCTCGCGCAATACGGGTCCATATTCGTATTTACCCGGACACACATAGGTACAGAGCGCCAGATCTTCTTCATCCAGTTCCAGACAACCGAGCGCCTGCGCGCCGTCGGTATCGCCTGCCAGAAGATCGCGCAGCAGCACGGTAGGCAGAATATCCAGCGGCATTACACGTTCGTAGTTGCCAATCGGAACCATCGCGCGCTCGCCGCCGTTTGTGCTGGTAGAGAAGTTAAAGAGCTTATGACGCAGAAAGTGGCCAAGCGTGGTGCGGGTGACGGAGTATTTTTCTGCACCAGGCAGAACCCAGCCGAACAGCTCTTTCTCACGCCCTTCCAGAACGACGCTCACCTGAAGATGGAAACGTCCCAGGTACGCGTGCGCATTGACAGCGCGGCGGCCGCTGAGTACCGAACCGGAAATGAGGCGGTTTTCACCCTCTTTCGTTTCCCCTGCCAGCAGTTCATTAATGTCTGCTCCCAGAAGCGTCTTAACCAGACGCGGGTTTGCGGCCTGCGGCCCGCCGATAGCGATAATCCGTTCAGCGCAGAGTTCACCCGTCGTAAAGAGTTTACCGATGGCAATGACATCCTGATAATTAAGGTGCCAGACCTGTTTTTTAAGGCTCACCGGCTCAAGGAAGTGGATATGAGTCCCGACCAGACCCGCCGGATGCGGGCCGGAAAATTCATTAAACGTAACCTGCCCCTGCGGATGGCCGCCAAGCTTGCCGCCGCTGGCCTGGCAAACGTGCACTTTTCCGGGCGTCAGGCGAGTCAGAACGGTCAGCCCGGCATCAAAGGCTTTACGCTGCGCCAGGATAATGGGCTGCGGGTCTGCGCTGAGCGGGTTGGTGTCGATGGCCGTCACGAAAATGGCAGCCGGGGCGGTATCAGGAACGGGGGATTTGCTGAAAGGACGCGTACGCAGCGCCGTCCACAGGCCGGACGCGAGCAGCTGAGCCTGCACATCTTCGCGGCTAAGCGTCGCGAGGTCTGCCGCATCATAACGAGCAAACTCACGCTGTTCATCGCCTTCAATGCGGATTACCACCGACTGCAGCACGCGACGCTCGCCGCGGTTGATCGCTACCACGGTGCCGCTGGCGGGGGCCGTGAACATGACGCCGGGATTTTTTTTGTCTTCAAAGAGCGCCTGCCCTTTGATCACGCGATCGCCCTCCTGCACCAGCATTGAAGGACGCATTCCCAGATAATCGTCACCTAAAATTGCGACATGACGGACGCTTGCGCCACCCGAGACGTGCTGCTCAGGCACGCCTGCAATCGGCAAATTAAGTCCTTTTTTTATTTTAAACATGTGGTTAGCAGGTTTCCATAAACAACAATCCAGTGGGCGCAAAGTGTAACATTTTCCCCTTCTCTCGGGCAGGGGATCCACGGTCAGGCGCGCCAAAATGCGAGCTATTACGCAAAGTTCCTGGAGCCAGCGCAGTTTTGATGGTTTATAAAGTAAAACTAATTTGTAAACTCACCGCCCGGCTCTTGCGAAAATCTATAGCGGTGCTAATGTGAGCGCACCTAACAGAATAATCTGATTTCGGGTCTCTTTTGCCGTCCTGGCAAGTTAGTCCAGGTTTTATCAAGGAATTTGTAGTATGCGTAAAATCGCATTGTTCATTGCGATGCTTCTGATTCCGTGCATGTCGTTTGCCGGGCTGCTCAGCAGCAACAGCTCCACCACGCCGATCAGCAAAGAATATAAACAGCAGTTAATGGGATCCCCGGTTTATATTCAAATCTTCAAGGAAGAGCGCACGCTCGATCTGTTTGTAAAAATGGGCGAAACATATCAGCTGCTTGATAGCTACAAAATTTGTAACTATTCCGGCGGGCTGGGCCCGAAACAGCGTCAGGGCGATTTCAAAAGCCCGGAAGGTTTTTACAACGTTCAGCGTAACCAGTTAAAACCGGATAGCCGCTTCTATAAAGCCATCAACATCGGTTTCCCCAACGCCTATGACCGTGCTCACGGTTATGAAGGGAAATACCTGATGATCCACGGTGCCTGCGTGTCTGTCGGCTGCTACGCGATGACCGACTCCGGCATTGATGAGATTTTCCAGTTCGTAACCGGCGCACTGGTCTTTGGGCAGCCTAACGTTCAGGTCAGCATCTATCCGTTCCGCATGACCGATGCCAATATGGCGCGCCATAAGTACTCTTACTACGCCGATTTCTGGAAACAGCTGAAGCCGGGTTACGACTACTTTGAGCAGACCCACAAGCCGCCGGTAGTCTCTATCGTCGATGGCCGTTACGTGGTCAGCAAACCGCTGAGCCACGAAGTCGTCCACCCGCAGCTGGCGTCAAATTACACGGTCCCCGAGACAAAATAGCACCCACTCGCCTGGCATAATCTTTTGCCAGGTTTCGTTGCCCGTCAGCGGCTGCGTTGCAATAACGGTGACCACATCGTTCGGTGTGGTCTCTTTCTGAAAATCTATCTCCACATCCTGATCGAGCAGCGTAGCAACGCCAAACGGCGCGCGGCGCGTGATCCAGAAGAGATTCGTCGAGCAGAACGCCATCACGTAGCGTCCGTCAGACAACAGCATGTTAAACACGCCTTTTTCACGCAATTCGGCTGCCAGCGTCGCGATGTATTTGAATACGGCGGCCATATTGCCGGGCGTGCGCGGATAACGTTCCGTCAGCTTATGCAGCAGCCAGCAGAAGGCCTTCTCGCTGTCCGTTTCGCCCACCGGACGGAAGTTACCCGTTTCCAGAGATTTATAGCCCGTAAGCTGCCCGTTGTGCGCATAGGTCCAGTTACGGCCCCACAGCTCGCGGGTAAAGGGATGGGTATTTTCCAGCGCAACTTCGCCGCGGTTTGCCTGGCGAATATGCGCGATCACCGAACAGGATTTAATGGGATAGTCCTGAACCAGTTTGGCAATCGGTGAGTTAAAACTGGGCTGTGGATCTTTGAACGTGCGACACCCTTTGCCTTCGTAGAAGGTGATGCCCCAGCCGTCTTTATGCGGCCCGGTTCCCCCACCGCGCTGAACCAGCCCGGTGAAGCTAAAGCAGATATCGGTTGGCACATTGGCGCTCATCCCGAGCAGTTCGCACATACATCACCTCCACAACAGCGGGGGGCACCGGTGCCCCCCAGCGAAGTCTTACTTAACCATCTCTTTTTCGATCAGCTGGATCAGGATGTGGATCACTTTAATGTGAATTTCCTGAACGCGATCTGCATAGCCGAAGTGCGGAACGCGAATTTCGATATCCGCCGTACCGTCCATCTTACCGCCATCTTTCCCGGTCAGGGTGATGACCTTCATGCCTTTTTCACGCGCGGCGGCGATCGCTTTGATCACGTTCGCGGAGTTACCGGAAGTAGAGATACCCAGCAGCACGTCACCTTCACGGCCTACTGCCTCAACGTAGCGGGAAAAGATGTGGTCGTAACCGAAGTCGTTGCCTACGCAGGAGATGTGGCTCACGTCGGAAATCGCAATCGCCGGGTAGCCCGGACGGTTTTCGCGATAGCGTCCAGTCAGCTCTTCGGCGAAGTGCATGGCATCACAGTGGGAACCGCCGTTACCGCAGGAGAGCACTTTGCCACCGGCCTTAAAACTGTCGGCCAGCAGGACCGCCGCGCGCTGAATAGCGTGAATATTGGCATCATCTTTCAGAAAGTTCGCCAGCGTTTCCGCCGCTTCGTTCAGTTCGTTACGAATAAGATCCTGGTACATGAGGATAATCCTTCAGTATTGATGAAATAACACAGTGGAGTGTACCGGATAGCGGGAAAAGCGAGAAGCTAAAGCCATGCGAATCGTCCGGCGTTTTGATTTTTTGTGCCGACGAAAACGCGAACAATGTGAACCAGGTTGTAATTATTTTGTAAACACATTGCTAAAGGAATTCACATCAACTACAACCATATCATCACAAGTGGTCAGACCTCCTACAAGCAAGGGAGCTTTTCTTTATGATGATTTTGAGCATTCTCGCAACCGTTGTACTGCTCGGTGTGTTGTTCTATCACCGCGTCAGTTTATTCCTGAGCAGCCTGATTCTTCTGGCCTGGACGGCTGCGCTTGGCGTCGCAGGTCTCTGGAATATCTGGATTTTGGTCCCTCTTGCCATCATTCTGCTGCCGTTTAACCTGGCCCCGATGCGTAAGTCGATGATCTCCGCGCCGGTATTTAAAGGCTTCCGCAAAGTGATGCCGCCGATGTCGCGCACCGAGAAAGAAGCGATTGATGCGGGCACCACCTGGTGGGAAGGCGATCTGTTCCAGGGCAACCCGGACTGGAAAAAGCTGCACAACTATCCGCAGCCGCGCCTGACCGCCGAAGAACAGGCCTTTATTGACGGCCCGGTGGAAGAAGCGTGCCGCATGGCGAACGACTTTGCTATTACCCACGAAATGGCCGACCTGCCGCCGGAGCTGTGGGCGTACCTGAAAGAGCATCGCTTCTTCGCGATGATCATTAAGAAAGAGTACGGCGGTCTTGAGTTCTCCGCTTACGCGCAGGCTCGCGTGCTGCAAAAGCTGGCGGGCGTCTCCGGGATCCTGGCGATTACCGTCGGCGTACCGAACTCCTTAGGCCCGGGCGAACTGCTGCAGCATTACGGTACGGAAGAGCAGAAAGATCACTATCTGCCGCGACTGGCGCGCGGTCAGGAAATCCCGTGCTTCGCGCTGACCAGCCCGGAAGCAGGCTCCGATGCAGGCGCAATCCCGGATACTGGCGTGGTCTGTATGGGCGAGTGGCAGGGCCAGCAGGTGCTGGGCATGCGCCTGACCTGGAACAAACGCTATATCACCCTGGCACCTATCGCCACCGTGCTCGGCCTGGCCTTTAAGCTCTCCGACCCGGAAAAACTGCTGGGCGGTGAAGAAGATCTGGGCATTACCTGCGCGCTGATCCCAACCTCGACGCCGGGTGTGGAAATTGGCCGTCGTCACTTCCCGCTGAACGTGCCGTTCCAGAACGGTCCGACCCGCGGGCAGGATATTTTTGTGCCGATTGACTACATCATCGGCGGCCCGAAAATGGCCGGTCAGGGCTGGCGCATGCTGGTGGAATGTCTGTCGGTGGGTCGCGGTATTACCCTGCCGTCGAACTCAACCGGCGGCCTGAAGTCCGTCGCGATGGGAATTGGCGCTTATGCCCACATTCGCCGTCAGTTCAAAATCTCCATCGGCAAGATGGAAGGTATCGAAGAGCCGCTGGCGCGCATCGCGGGCAACGCCTACGTGATGGACGCCGCTGCATCCCTGATTACCTACGGCATCATGCTGGGCGAAAAACCGGCCGTTCTGTCCGCGATTGTGAAGTACCACTGTACCCACCGCGCGCAGCAGTCGATCATTGACGCGATGGATATCGCGGGCGGTAAAGGCATTATGCTCGGCGAAGGCAACTTCCTGGCGCGCGGCTATCAGGGCGCACCGATTGCCATCACCGTGGAAGGGGCCAACATCCTGACCCGCAGCATGATGATCTTCGGCCAGGGTGCGATTCGCTGCCATCCGTACGTGCTGGAAGAGATGGCCGCTGCGCAGAATAACGACGTGGACGCCTTCGACAAGCTGCTGTTCAAACATATCGGTCACGTGGGCAGCAACAAGGTACGGAGCTTCTGGCTGGGCCTGACGCGCGGCCTGACCAGTGCGACGCCAACCGGCGATGCGACCAAACGTTACTACCAGCATCTGAACCGTCTGAGCGCCAACCTGGCTCTGCTGTCCGACGTTTCCATGGCGGTGCTGGGCGGTAGCCTGAAGCGTCGCGAGCGTATCTCCGCCCGTCTGGGCGACGTGCTGAGCCAGATCTTCCTGGCCTCTGCGGTGCTGAAACGCTACGACGACGAAGGCCGTCAGGAAGCGGATCTGCCGCTGGTGCACTGGGGCGTGCAGGATGCGATGTATCAGGCGGAACAGGCGATTGACGACCTGCTGGCGAACTTCCCGAACCGCTTCGTGGCAGGTGCCCTGCGCGTGGTGATCTTCCCGACCGGTCGTCATCATCTGGCGCCGTCCGACAAGCTGGACCACAAGGTGGCGAAGATCCTGCAGGTTCCGAGCGCCACCCGCTCCCGCATTGGCCGCGGTCAGTATCTGGCACCAACGCCGCATAACCCGGTGGGCCTGCTGGAAGAGGCGCTGCTGGACGTGATGGCCGCCGACCCGATTCACCAGAAAATCTGCAAACAGCTGGGTAAAAACCTGCCGTTTACTCGTCTGGACGAACTGGCGAAACAGGCGCTGGCCGGTGGCATTATCAATAACGACGAAGCTGCGCTGCTGGTGAAAGCCGAAGAGAGCCGTCTGCGCAGTATTAACGTGGATGATTTCGAACCGGAAGAACTGGCGACGCAGCCGGTAAAGCTGCCGGAGAAGCACCGCAAACCTGAAGCGGCATAACCCGCTTCGCTCTGACAAACCCCGCCCGGTGCGGGGTTTTTTATTGCCACATTTTCTCGTAATGACGTGCTACAGTGTCAAAAAGGGGTCGTTTGAGGAGTCTGTATCGTGCCTGGTTTGAAGATTTCGATTTTGCAGCAGCCTTTAGTGTGGATGGATGGCCCCGCCAACCTGCGCCACTTTGATCGTCAACTGGAAGAGATTACCGGGCGAGATGTGATTGTCCTGCCGGAGATGTTTACCACCGGCTTCGCGATGGAAGCGGCGAAACAGTCGATGCCCCAGGAAGAGGTGGTCGCCTGGATGCATGCCAAAGCGCAGCAAACCAACGCGCTGATCGCCGGGAGCGCCGCACTGCAGACGGAACGCGGCCCGGTGAACCGCTTCCTGCTGGTTGAGCCGGAAGGAAAGGTGCATTTTTACGATAAACGCCACCTGTTCCGCATGGCCGATGAACATCATCATTATGAAGCCGGTAACGAGCGCGTGGTGTTCGAGTGGCGCGGCTGGCGTATTCTGCCGCTGGTCTGCTACGACCTGCGCTTCCCGGTATGGTCGCGCAACCGCAACGATTACGACCTGGCGCTGTACGTCGCCAACTGGCCCGCGCCGCGCTCGCTGCACTGGCAGGCGCTGCTGGTGGCTCGCGCGATTGAAAACCAGGCGTACGTGGTAGGCTGTAACCGCGTGGGGACGGACGGCAACGGCCACCACTACCGCGGCGACAGCCGGGTGGTGAACCCGCAGGGCGAGATTATTGCCACCGCCGAGCCGCATCAGGCGACGCGCATTGATGCGGAGCTGTCGTTGACGGCGCTGAAGGAGTATCGGGAGAAGTTCCCGGCGTGGCAGGATGCGGATCCGTTTAGCATCGGGTGAAAAAATGCCGGGTGGCGGCTACGCCTTACCCGGCCTACCAATGTTGCTCGCTTCTTTTAACTCACTAACGCCTGCCCGTCTTTGCGGCTCTCCGTCGCGGCCACGTAGTGCCCCTCCGGCATACGATAGATTACCTGCGCACCGCCGAAGTTGTAATCCTGGAGCGGATCTTCCACCACGATCTGATGCCCGCGCTCGCGCAGCGCGGCAATGGTGTTGCGATCGAACGTCGATTCAACAATCACCTCCCTGCCCTGCACCACGCGCCAGCGCGGCGCGTCGATGGCCGCCTGCGGGTTTTGCCCGTGCAGCATAATGCGCAGCGCCATCTGCATGTGCCCCTGCGCCTGCATCGGGCCGCCCATCACGCCGAAGGACATCAGCGGCTGGCCGTTGCCGTCCATCGCAAAGCCCGGAATGATGGTGTGGAAAGGACGCTTGCTGCCCGCCAGCGCGTTCGGGTGTTTGGGATCGAGCACAAAGCCGCAGCCGCGGTTTTGCAGGCTGATTCCGGTATCCGGCACCACAATGCCTGAACCGAAGCCCATAAAGTTGGACTGGATAAACGAAACCATCATCCCGCTGGCGTCCGCGGTGCTGATGTAGACCGTGCCGCTCTGCGTCGGTGAACCGTACACAAAGTCAGAGGCGTTATCGCGATCGATAAGCGCCGCACGCGACTTCAGATAATGGTCGCTCAGCAGCTCTTTTGCTGCGAACTCCATATGTTCTTCATCCGCCACGTAGCGGTCGAGATCCGCCAGCGCCAGCTTCATGGCTTCAATGGATAAGTGCAGAGACTGCACGGAGTCCGGATGATGTTTCTCAATGCCGCACTGCTCCAGAATACCGAGTGCAATCAGCGTGGCGATCCCCTGCCCGTTTGGCGGCAGCTCCTGTACCGAGCCGCCCGCGAAGTCGCGCGACAGCAGTTCAACCCAGTCCACGCGATGGTTTGCCAGATCTTCCGCTGACAGGTGCGCGCCGTGCTCCTGGGCGAAGGCGGCGATTTTCTGCGCCAGCTCACCACGGTAAAAGGCTTCACCGTTGGTTTTGGCAATCAGCTCCAACGAATGTGCCTGCGCCGGGTTACGGAAGATCTCCCCCACGCGCGGGGCGCGGCCTTCCGGCGCGAAGCAGGCGCTAAAGCCAGGCTGATCTTTCAGCTTGTTATAGCCGCGCTGCCAGAGATGACCAATCAGCGGCGAGACCGGGAAGCCGTTGCGCGCGTAGTCAATCGCAGGCTGCGCCAGCGTGGTCAGCGGTAGCGTGCCGAAGCGTTCTGCCAGGGCCACCCAGCCCGACACCGCACCCGGCACCGTCACCGCGTCCCAGCCGATTTCCGGCACTGCGCTTTTACCGGCAAACAGATCCGCATGCCAGCTGGCCGGCGAGCGCCCGGACGCGTTCAGGCCGTGAAGTTTTTCACCGTCCCAGACGATGGCAAAGGCATCGCTGCCGATGCCGTTGCCGGTCGGCTCAACAACGGTCAGCGCCATGGCGGTGGCAATGGCCGCATCGACGGCATTACCACCCAGCTGCAGCATTTTCATTCCCGCCTGCGCCGCCAGCGGCTGCGAAGTGGCAACGGCGTTGTGGCCCATCATCGGCGGGCGGCGTGAAGCGTAACCGGATGTAAAATCAAGCGCTTTGGTCATCATGACTCCTTAGTCGTGGCGCGGATCGAGCGCATCGCGCAGCCCGTCGCCAAGTAAATTAAAGCCCTGCACGGCAAGGAAAATCGCCACGCCGGGGAAAACGGACATCCACGGCGCCTGCTCAAGGAAACCTTTCGCGGTATTGAGCATGGACCCCCAGGACGGATTGGGCGGCTGCTGCCCCAGCCCTAAAAACGACAGGCTGGCTTCGGCAATAATCGCCGAGGCAATGGCCAGCGTGGCCTGAACCAGGATCGGCGACATCACGTTTGGCAGAACGTATTTAATGATGATCCAGCGATCCGGCAGGCCAATCGCCCGCGCGCCGTCGATGTACTCTTCGTTGCGAATGGCGATCACCTGCCCGCGCGTCAGGCGGGCGAAGATCGGCATCGCCGAAAGACCGATGGCGATCATCGCGTTGGTCAGGCTCGGGCCTAAAAATGCCCCCAGCGCGATCGCCATGATCAGGAACGGACAGGCCAGCAGCGCCTCGATAAAGCGCGAGATGACGCCGTCCCACATCTTCTGGAAGTAGCCCGCCACCAGCCCCAGCGGCACGCCGATGACCACCGCGATAACCACCGACATACAGCCCGCCATCAGCGAGGTTCGCGCCCCCCAGATTATGCGGGACAAAATGTCGCGCCCCAGCTCGTCGGTGCCGAACCAGTACATCGCTGACGGCGCTTTGCGCACCGCGAGGAAGTTGGCTTTAACCGGGTCAAACGGGGCGATCCACGGCGCCAGCAGCGCCACCAGCACAAAGAAACCCACCACAAGCGCGCCAATCACCGCGCTTTTATTGGCGAGGAATTTCTTCAGCACCCGGTTCTGCGCGCGCGGCAGCGCGGGGGCTACGGTTTGCGTCGTCAGTTCCGCCATCGTTAACCTCGCATTTTCGGGTTGATAAGGACATAAAGCACGTCGGCCAGCAGGTTGAGCAGCAGGAAGCCGATCGCCACGATCAGCACCACGCCCTGCACCACCGCGTAGTCACGGTTGAACACCGAGTCGACGATCATCTTGCCGAAGCCCGGAATGGTGAACACCTGCTCGGTCAGCACCGCGCCGCCCAGCAGCTCGCCGAACAGCAGCGTGGTGAGGGTGATCACCGGCACCAGCGCGTTGCGAAACGCGTGCTTTAGAATGACCGCCTTCGGCAGCAGCCCCTTGGCGCGTGCGGTACGGATATAATCCGCTTTCAGCACCGCAATCATCGACGCGCGGGTATGGCGCATCAGCGTCGCCGCCAACCCGGTTCCGAGCACGGACGCAGGCAGCAGCAGCGTGCGCAGGTTCTGAAGCGGATCTTCACTGAACGGCACGTAGCCGGACGCGGGCAGCCACTGCAGGTTCACCGAGAAGACCAGAATCAGCAGGATCCCCAGCCAGAAGTGGGGAATAGAGATCCCCGAGATCGCCACGAAGTTCGCCCCGTGATCGACCCAGCTGTTTTTGTTCACCGCCGCAAGGATCCCCATGCTGATGCCAAACACCAGCGCAATAATCATCGCCAGCAGCGACAGCTCCAGCGTAACCGGCAGCTTGCTGGCGATAAGCTCGGTCACCGGCTCATGCGTGCGCAAGGAGACGCCCAGATCGCCCTGCAGCGCCCGCGTCAGCCAGTGGAAATACTGAACCGGGATCGGCGCATCCAGGTTCAGCTCCGCGCGCAGCTGGGCGATCACCGCCGGATCGCGTTCCTCACCGGCCATCGCAATCAGCGGGTCGCCGGGCAGCAGCTTTTGCAGCCCGAACACCATCATGCTCACCAGCAATAGCGTCGGGACGGCCAGCAGCAGACGTTTGCAAATCAGTTCCAGCATGAGTTCTCCTCAGGACGTTTATTTCGCCAGCGTCAAACCCGCCAGACGCACGATGCCGTCCGGGTAAGGCTTAAAGCCCTGCACGCGCTTGTTCAGGCCAAAAATGCGCGGCTCGAAGTAGAGGTAGGCAATCGGCATATCGGTTTGCAGCTGCTTCACCACCTTGTCATACAGCGGCTGGCGGGCGGCCTGGTCGGTGCTCTGGCGCGCCTGCGTCAGCCACTCATCGACCTGCGCGTTGCTGTAACGGCCATCGTTAAGCGTGCCGTTGCTGTGGATAAAGCCGTAGATGCTGCCGTCCGGATCCGGGCGACCCGACCAGCCGGAGAAGCTCAGCTGATAATCACCGCTCTGCTGGCGATCCAGCAGCGTGGCAAATTCGGTCATCTGCAGGTTCAGCGTGAAGCCGGCCTCGGCGACCATCGCCTGCAATACCTGACCCACCTGCTGCGAGGTTGGGTTGTTCGGCACCAGCAGGTTGACGGTCAGCGGCGCGGTGACGCCTGCCGCTTTGAGCAGCGCTTTGGCTTTATCAACGTCGCGCGGCGGAACCGGCAGGTTGACGTGATAAGGGCTGACCGTCGAAAACGCCTGGTTGGCTGGCGTATACAGCCCTTCAAAGACCACCTGGTTTAACGCATCGCGGTCGATGGCCTGAGAAAACGCCTCGCGCACGCGGGCATCTTTGAACGGATCGTTCGCCGGGACCTTGCCGTTGTTAATATTGAAAGTGATCCCCTGATAGCCCAGGCCGGTGACCTTCGCCAGCGCCAGCTTGCTGTCGGCTTCGACGGTTTTGACGTCGCTGGCGGCGATGCCTTCGGTCAGATCAAGATCGCCCGCGCGCAGGTTCGCGAGGCGCACGGAGGCATCCGGGATCGGCAGATAGATAATTTTGTCGAAGTGGTAGGCGCCTTTGTTCCAGTAGTTGTCGAAGCGGGTCAGAACGATGCGGTCCTGCGACACGCGGCTGTCGAACTTGTACGGGCCGGAACAGACCGGATGGGCGGCAAAGTCAGGCTTTTTCGCGGCCTCGGGTGCCATCATCGCGCCCGCGCGGTCGGTAAGCTGCATCAGCAGCGCGGCGTCCGGCGTTTTCAGGTGCAGCGCTATCTGCATCGGGCCGGTGACCTCTACCGATTCCACGGAGGAGATCTCGCTTTTCCGCAGGGAGCCTTTGAGGGTCAGGGCGCGGTCGAGGTTGTATTTCGCGGCGGCGGCATCGAATTTCTCTCCGTCATGGAAGGTCACGCCTTCGCGCAGATCCATGGTCAGCGTTTTGCCGTCGGCGCTCCAGGCCCACGATTTCGCGAGACCTGGCACGACCTTCAGATGCTCGTCGACGTCCACCAGCCTGTCACACAGAGAGGCAAACACGAAGCGGCCATAGTAGGTGCGCGCCAGGTGCGGGTCGAGCATGTCCGGGTCTGCCCCCAGGCCGATTCGCAGCATGCTTTCAGAATGGGCGGGCAGCGCCGCGCCAAGCAACATAACACTTCCCAGTACGGTCAAAAGAGAATTACGCATTGTCATTATCATGAGTTCCTTGAAGGAAGGGAGGAGTGAGTGGCCGCGTGTTCAAACAGCGCGCGGCGGCGCAGAAAGGCTGCGGATGGCGGTGCGATCTGGATAACGCTGCGATCGCGGTTAATTTCCTGCCAGCGGTGGCAGGCAACCTGACGCTCGCCGTCGAGCACCTGATTAATCGGCTCGACCTGGCGGCATTCGTCGGTGACGTACGGGCAGCGGGTGTGGAAGCGACAGCCCGACGGCGGGTCAGCCGGGTTCGGCAGATCCCCCTGCAGCAGCGGCGCGTCGCGCTCAATACCCGGCTGCATCTGCGGCGCCGAGGCGATCAGCGCCTGGGTGTAAGGGTGCAGCGGTGCGTCAAAGATCTCGTCGACGGTGGCAAGCTCAACGATTTGCCCAAGATACATCACCGCCACGCGGTCGCTCATGTGGCGGATCACCGCCAGACCGTGGGCGACGATCACCATCGTCAGCCCCAGCTGGTGCTTCAGGCTCTCCAGCAGATTAACCACCTGCGCCTGCACCGATACATCCAGCGCGGAAACCGGCTCGTCGCCCAGCAGCAGCTTTGGCCCCGAAGCCAGCGCGCGCGCAATGCCGATACGCTGGCGCTGCCCGCCGGAAAACTCGTGCGGATAGCGCCCGGCCCAGGCGGCAGGCAGGCCAACGGTCTTGAGCAGCTCCGCGACGCGGTACTGACGATCCGCTTTCTTCATGTTCTGGTGCAGCCACAGCGGCTCACCGACGATCTGCTCCACCGTCATGCGCGGGTTCAGCGAGGCAAAAGGATCCTGAAAAATAATCTGCAGCTCGCGCCGGAGCTGGTTTAGACGGGCGCCTGTGGCGTGGGTAATCTCCTCCCCCTGATAAAACACGCGTCCTTCGCTGGCGGCCAGCAGACGCAGCAGCAGACGGCCGAGGGTGGATTTCCCGGAACCGGACTCGCCGACAATCGCCAGCGTTTCGCCCGGCATCACGGCAAGCGAAACGCGATCGACCGCCGTGACAAACCGGGCCGGGGAAAAGAGTTTTTTCGGACCGGGGAAAAGCTTGCTGAGGTCCCGGGCTTCAAGAATGGGCGTGGTCATGCGGTCTCTCCCAGGGCAATGTGGTGTTCGAGCGGCACGCGGAAGCAGGCGACCTGATGGCCCGCGCCGAGCGTGGTGAGCTGCGGTTTTTCATCATGACAGCGCGACTGCGCAAACGGGCAGCGCGTCGCGAAACGGCAGCCTTTCGGCATGGACTCCGGCAGCGGGACCGATCCGGGAATGGTGGAGAGCTGGCCTTTGCGTGCGCCCAGCGAAGGGATCGAGCCCATCAGGCCGATGGTGTACGGGTGCTGCGGGTCAGCGAATATTGCCTCAACGCTCCCCTGCTCCACCACCTGCCCGGCGTACATCACCGCCACCTGCTGGGCGACTTCGGCCACCACGCCCAAATCGTGGGTGATCATCAGCACCGCCGTGCCGGTTTCCTCTTTTAGAGTGTTCAGCAGGGTCAGGATTTGCGCCTGGATGGTGACGTCGAGCGCGGTGGTCGGTTCATCGGCAATCAGCAGTTTAGGGTGGTTGATCAGCGCCATGGCAATCATCACGCGCTGGCGCATGCCGCCGGAAAGCTGGTGCGGATACGCCTTGAGGCGCATCTCCGCCGCCGGGATCTGCACCTTTTCAAGGATCTGCAGCGCGACCTTCATCGCCTCCGGGCGCGTAACGTTCTGGTGACGCATGACCGCTTCACTGAGCTGATCGCCTAACGTGAAGGCCGGATTGAGCGAGGTCATCGGCTCCTGGAAAATCATCGCCAACTCGCTCCCGCGCAGGTCGGCATACTCCCGCGGCGAAAGCTTGCGCAGGTCGTGGCGGCGAAACTGCATCTCGCCGCTGACAATCTGCGCGCTGGCGGGCAGTAAACCCATCAGCGCCAGTGAGGTGATACTTTTCCCGCAGCCGGACTCCCCCACCAGCGCCAGCGTTTCGCCCGCTTTGACCGTCAGGGAAATGCCGTCCAGGACGCTGACCGGCGAGCCGGAAAACTTAACGTTGAGATTATTCAGCCGGAGTACAGGCGTGGAGTCCTTAAACGGGATCGTCGTCATAGCGTGAAATCGTCCTCAAGGTGGATCGCCTGAATCAGGGCGTTTTGCAGGCTGAGCAGGTGTTCGCGCATGGCGGCCGCTGCTTCATTAGGCTGGCGATGGATAATCGCGGACATGATCTTGTGATGGTGGTCGTTGTAGCTGTCGACACGTTCGGGCGTGCGGGCTAATTCACGCAGATGCTGCCAGCCGGGTTCGCGCCGCACGGCGTCAATGGCGTCAAACAGGCCGAGCATCAGGCGATTGCCCGCCGCCTCGGCAATGGCGCGGTGAAAGGCGCTATCCCAGAGTTCATTGAGATCGCGGTCATCCGGGCTGACCTTGTCGATGCGTTCCAGCATGCGCTGCATGAGCGCGAGGTTTTCCCTGGTGGCACGCAGTGCCGCAAGCCGGGCTAAGCCGGGTTCGATCTGTATACGAGCTTCCATCACTTCCAGCAGATTGGTCTGCTGAACCAATCCCTGAAGGGCCAGCGGTTCAACAGGGGCAGCCGGACCAATAAAGGTGCCTTTGCCCTGTTTACGCCAGATCCGCCCTTCTTCTTCCAGCACGTCCAGCGCGCGACGCACTTCGCGTCGTCCTACGCCGAGTGTTTCCGACAGCTCACGTTCCGTGGGCAGCGGAGTGCCTGGTGTTGACTCATGCTGGTTGATTAGCCCGCGCAGTTGCTCAAGTGCGGTGCTGGAATTGGCCAGAAACCGTGACGGTTTTTCCATATTGGTTCGCTCACTATCATCGTTATTTTCTTTTTATGAACGATAAGTTATTGATATGGCGTGCTACTTATCGTGCTAATGATTAAGCAATAAACGAACCAATTTTTTAATGGTTCAAAAGAGATTTAAAAAAGCGGTAGTAAATGAAGGGGTTACAGCAACGTATTGTTACAGATGCAAGCGGCATCCTGAGACGATAAAGGCCAGAAAAGAACATGAAACGCACAAAGACAGTGCAAATATTGCACTACAATAGTGCTATTGTTAATTTTTTGCACTATAAATGATAACAATAAGTTAACAAAAAGTAATAAATAAGGCGTGCTTACGCCTGAAAATGGCCCCCTTGCGAGGGCCGCGAAAGATTAAGGAACAGGCTGCCAAAGCGTCGCAGCCGCAGTCGGCGCCCAGTCGGACTGAGACGTATGCCCCTGCACGCAGCGATACTGTGTGCCGTTATACGTGACAATTTCTCCAGTCTTATAGCGCGTACCGACTTTCCACTCGCCTTCCGGCTCAGGCGTTACAGACCCCTCTTTCGTCGTGGCTTTAAGCGGTGTACTGGCGAGAGACTGATGACCTTTGGCATTTTCGGCGATCACCTGGTAGCTGTAGGTTGTTCCCGCGCGCAGGCCGCTGTCGAAGATCTGCGTTCCGCTTACGGTGAGTAACTCCGCCCCATCGCGTAGTACGTGGTATTTCACCGCGTTGTCTACCGCATTCCATTTCACCGTCAGGCTGTTTTCCGTCGAAGAAACCAGTGCCAGGCCGCCTGGCGCGTCAGGACGTCCCTCTTCGACCTGTACGGTTTCTACCTTAACCACGTTGCTGCTTTCAGAGATATTGTTCGCTGCATCACGTGCTTTCACGCTGTAGTGGTACACCACACCGCCGGTCTCAACCGCATTATCGGTCCACTGGGTGTCCGTTGAAGACCCGACTTTGATGTCATTACGGTAGATGTCATATCCCACTACGCCACGGTCATCGGTGGAGGGCTGCCAGGCAAGGGTGATAGTCAAGCCATTGTTCAGCACCTTCAGTCCTGCTGGCGCAGTTGGCGCGACGGTATCCTGCGGGCGTTCAGGCGACATCAGGTCCGCGCGCTCTTTCATTTCATTGAAATAGTCAACCTGCTGCGGGATGGACAGCTGCTGATCGTTTGAACCCAACGTCCAGATAAAGAACCCACCATAGCCGTTTTCCGCCTGCCAGCCCGCACGGTTTACGTTGTTCTGTCGGTTCTCAACAAAGCGACCTTCTGGCCCCCACTGGGAGTTGATGGTCTGACCGAGAACGATTTTGCTCTTATCACCCACCGCCCGGGCGTAGTTAGCCATCGCCACGTCATATTTAAAGCGTGGGCCGGCGTCATAGGCCATGACGTTGAAGAAATCGAAAACGTTTTTCCCCTGCGTCAGCAGCGGCAGAACTTCGCCATGGTGTGAAGAGCGAGCCGCCTCAACGAAGGAACAATTCTCGGTTACCGCGCTGTTGGTGCAGTTCTCCGGGTCAGCACCGACGTGATAGGTGGTCAGGCTCAGCAGCTTTTTGCTGCCAGACGCATTGAGCTTGCTACGAACCCGTTCAGCCAGATCCAGCAGGTTTGCATTTTCCTCTGGCGTGACGCGATCGGGCTTTTCAAAGTCAAAATCGATGCCGTCAAGCTGAACGGTACCCGCCTTCTGGTAGTTCGCCATATTACATTTGCCTTGCCAGTCGGCGCTCAGGCATTCCCCAACCATCTCTTCCGGCTTCAGGTTCTTTTTATATACCGGGAAGTTGGTATTCAGCAGATTCACCAGATTCTGCGCCAGCGTTTCTCGCGTTTGCGCGTTATTCAGATAAGACCACATCGCGGAGTACGTCTCGCCGCCGAGCGCCAGCATCATTTTTTTCTCCGGGTGCGCCAGCTTCAGCTGACTCCACACGACATAGGCTGGCGCATTAATATACCAGGGATCATATTGTGGTACTGCAACAATATTATCGGAACTGGACAGCTTACCGCTTGCATCCCAGCCACCAAATGAAAGCAGGAACGTATCCGCTTTCACCTCTTTCATATCCTCAACGGACTCGACCGGAACGCCCCAGGAGGTCAGATAGGTGACCGCTCGTGGTGCCTGCGCCGCGAAAGCCGACTGCGCCATTAGTGCGCTACCAATTAACAGAGATAATGTAAGTTTTTTCATCAAAGTTCCTTATTGCTTTGTGATGATAGTCCTGTGGATTACCTCGCAAATTGTCTTTTTTTTTAGCGCCGAGATCGTTGGGGATAATAGAGTGGTGAATCAGGAAACCCTCCGCATTAAATAAGAAATATCTCTCGCATTTATAATAAATACTTCAACGACAGCGCGGGAGAATTCTCGCATCCTGTAAGACGCTTCTTTATTTAATTTTCCCATCTTCACCAATTAAAAAAGATGGCATACCTGTGTTCCCGCTCTTTTATCAGGGAAAATTCAGGAATTAATCACAACTATTATCCAACTAGGGACGCTCTCAATGAAATATGCAACAAACGTGATGCGAAAACAGGGTGGTTTCACCCTGCTTGAACTGCTGGTCGTGCTGATGATTATTGCGCTGCTGGCAGGATTTGTCGGGCCAAAAGTCTTCTCAAATGTCGACTCGGCTAAGGAGAAAACCGCCATGCGCCAGATGCGCTCGCTTGCTGAGGCACTCGGGCAATATCGCCTCGACACCGGCAGTTATCCAACTGAAACACAAGGTCTGAAAGCGCTGACTGAAAAGCCTTCCAACGCGCAAAACTGGAATGGCCCTTATCTTAGCCAGCATGTGCCGTTAGACCCCTGGGGCAATCCGTACCAGTGGCATAACCCCGCCCGGACAAAAGACGCCATTAATGAAGTCGAAATTACCTCCGGCGGTAAAGACGGTAAGCCTGTCACTTACGGGTTCTGAATATGCTGCGCCTGCCCTTATATTCGCTGTTTATCTTCAGCGTATTTTCCTGCCGGGCCGATTGCTGGCAGCTGGCGGGAGAGCGTTACGGCATTGAGCCAGAGCTATTACAGGCGATAGCGATAGTGGAATCCAACGGTAATACCCGGGCCATCAACAAAAATCGTGATGGCTCAATGGATGTCGGTCTGATGCAGATCAATAGCATTCACTTCGATGCGCTGCGTAAATTTCGTATTAGTCAAAAAGATCTGCTAACCGACCCTTGCCAAAGTGTCATGACCGGCGCCTGGATCCTGGCAGGTCAAATCCAGCGCTTTGGTTATACCTGGGACGCGGTGGGGGCGTATAACGCCGGAACGGCAAATACCCCCCAGCGCCGCGCGCTTCGTCAACAATACATAAAAAAAGTGGCTCCGCATTATGCCCGCCTTAAAAGGCAGAGCCATACACTGTCGCCAAAATGAAACCATATACCGTCACCATCCTCCAGGGGGGGAAACGCGTCAATCAGACTGTACTTGCCGCGTCGCCTGATGATGCCAGCGCCCGCATTATTGCCGCCGGCGGCATCGTTTTGCAGGTACAGGAACGCCCCGCCCGCAAGGAGAAACGCTTTCCACTGAATCTGTTCTTGCAGGAGCTTATCGCTCTGCTGGAAGCCGGGCTGGTCGTGGTCGAGGCCGTCGAAGCACTGCGCGAAAGCAGCCGCGACGGCGGCACCTCGCTGGTTCTGGATACGCTGGTTAAAAAGCTCTACGAAGGAGCGCAACTCTCCCAGGCGATGATGGCGCTACCAGCACTGTTTCCGCCTCTGCTGATTAACACCGTTGCCTCTTCTGAGCAAACCGGACACTTACCCGAAGCGCTAAAGCGTTTTCAGTTTTACGAATCAAGAATGGAAATTCTGCGCAAGCGGATTAAATCAACCCTGCTCTATCCGACGATTGTCATTGCCGCTGGCGGGATAATTCTGTTCTTTCTGCTCGGCTTTATTATTCCGCGTTTTTCCGTGGTGTTTGACGGGATGAAGAACCCGTCCGCCAGCGCACAGCTTATCCTCTGGTGGGGACGCCTGACGCAAACCCATGGCTCGCTGCTGCTGGCCGGTTGCGCGGCAGCGGTCGCAGGCATCGTGATGGCGGTGCGCAGCCCGCGCCTGCGCCAGCGCGCGCTCGGTTTGTTGCTGCGCATTCCCGCCTTACGCCAGCAGCACCAGCTTTCTGTGCTGGTGCGTTTTTACCGCACGCTGGGCCTGCTGTTACAGGGCGGCCTTCCCGCGCCAGATGCGTTAATGCTGAGCCGGGAGATCCTGCCCGCCACGCATCGTCAGCAGGTTGAACAGGTTATCCGCGACGTCGCCGCCGGCGAGTCGCTCTCCCGCATGCTGGAAGCCCAGCAGATGACGACTCCTGTCGCCAGCCGCCTGCTGCAGGTCGGCGAGCGCAGCGGCGAACTGCCTGCCATGTGCGAGCGGATCGCCGCTTTTTATGACGAATCGCTGGAACGCGCGATTGAAACCTTTAGCAAAATTTTTGAACCGATTCTGATGATGGTCGTTGGCGGCATCGTTGGGCTCGTCGTGTTTTTACTGTACATGCCCATTTTTGAACTGGCAGGAGGATTGCAATAATGTCTCACTCACCGTCTGTAGAACCCCTTTTCGACCTGCCAGACGAGCAGCGCTGTCAGGCGCTGGCGGAACTGCTGGACAGTTTCCCCGGCGCGTTAGAAGAAGCCGCCGGTTCCCTGGGGCTCACGCCGCTCTCACCCACACAGCTCGCCGACAGCGAAGAGGATTTCGAAGCCGTGCCGCTGACCGAATCGCTCAGCCAGCGAGCATTGCCGCTGCGCGTTAACGGTCAGCTCCACGTTGCGCTGGGCGATCCGTTTTCACTGGCACTGCGCCAGTGGGCTTATAACGTGAATGCGCTCCCCGCGCTCGCCCCGCTCTCTCAGCTTAATGCCCGCCTTGATGAACTGGCAAAACAGCAGCGCACGCTCGATCAGCTGGAGCAGCAGCAGAGTGAAGAGAATAAAGAGGCCCGGTGGCTGGAGATCACCCCAGCAGCCATCGCCAGTGAACCCCACGCCGTCATTAAGCTGGTTAACGCCACGCTGTTTGATGCCCTGCAGAGCCGCGCCAGCGATATTCATCTTTGTGCCGTCGCGGATGGGTTGATGGTGAAGTACCGCATTGATGGCGTCCTGCACAGCATTCGCCACTGCGCCGGACTTCAGCAGGCGGAGCAGGTGATCTCCCGTCTCAAGGTATTAAGCTGCATGGACATTTCCGAACGACGCACGCCTCAGGACGGGCGCTTTAAGGCGTTGATTCTCCAGCGTCCCGTCGATTTTCGCGTGTCCATCATGCCGGGCGTCTATGGCGAGGATGCCGTACTGCGCGTGCTGGATAAATCTCACGATCAAAACCTGCGCCTGGAGACGCTCGGCTTTGATGAGCACACGCTGGGTGCGATTCGCCAGTTAACCCATCTGCCCCACGGTATGGTGCTCGTCACCGGGCCAACGGGGAGCGGGAAATCCACCACCCTCTATTCAGCACTCAGCGAACTCAATAGCGGTGAATGCAAAATTATCACCATTGAAGATCCCGTGGAGTACCAGCTCAACAGCGTGCTGCAAATTCCGGTCAACGATAAAAAAGGGCTCACCTTCGCCCGCGGCCTGCGCGCCATTTTGCGTCACGACCCGGACATCATCCTGGTGGGTGAGATCCGCGACGGTGAAACCGCCGGCATTGCCGTGCAGGCGGCGCTCACCGGCCACGTGGTGCTCTCCTCGGTTCACGCCAATGACGTCTTTAGCGTACTGGAACGTTTTTTATATATGCAGGTGGAGCCCGCCAGCCTGATCACCGCCCTTAACGGCGTCGTGGCGCAGCGGCTGGTGCGCCAGATTTGCCCGGACTGTATTGATGACACCACGCCCTCAGATGACCTTCTCGCGGCGTGGCAATCCGGACCGCTGCAGCAGCTCACGCCCTGCTGGCGTCGAGGGCGAGGCTGCGATACCTGCCGCGACAGCGGTTTTCGCGGCAGGCTGGCGCTGGCGGAAGTGCTGCATTTCAGCGATGCGATGAAAGAGGCAATGCTGGCGCGATCGCCCCGGCGCAAGCTAAAGGAAGTGGCGCTGAATGACGGTTTTGTTCCGCTCTCGACCATCGCGCTGCGCGCCGTGGTCGAAGGCAAAACCACCTGGGAGGAGGTGAACCGTGTTATCACTCACTAACACCTGGCAGTGCGACATCTGGCCTCATGCCGTGCGGTTGCGCCGCAACAACGTGGTTCTCGCCACCCATGAACGCCGGCCAGATGAGTCTCTTGAAGCCGCGCTCGAAACGCTGCTGCGCCTGCGCCCTTCCGTCTTACCGTGGCGTGATGCGGTGGAGTTTCACCTCGATACCGACGATCTGACGTTTTTAATTCAGCCCTGGCATGACGGCGTGACCACACCGCAGGAACTGCTCCAGCTCGCCCGACAGCAGGCTGTTCTTCGCGCGAGTCCGCCCGTCGACTGGCAGGTGCGCTTCGAGACCCTTAACTGGCAGCAGTCAGCGCTGGCCGCGTGCCTGAAGCAACCATGCTGGCACCTGCTTGTCGCGCTGGCGCGTCGGGAGCGGCTGCGGTTTCGCGGTGTTGTCACGCCGTTTCAAAAGCTGTTTAGCCACTTCGCCCGCGCCCTGCCGGAAAACGGCCTGTTTGTGGCGATGAGCCCCCACCATAGCCGGATTGCCAGCCGTCAGCACCACAGCTGGCGCGACGTCTGGACACTCACCCTGCCACAGCAGGAGATGGACGCCCAGCTGCGGGTTATCGCCCGGCTAAGCGGAATGCAGGACTGTCCTGGCTACGTCATTCATACCGACGGTGAGCATCACCAGGAAGTCGCGCTACAGGAGAGTCCTCATGACGCCGCTGTTTACGCGTAGTTCCCCGTGGGCCGCACGCACGCTGCTGTTAACCGGACTCCTCTGCTTACCGCTCACCGGTGCCGTGATGTATGGCCTGTTTGAGCACCAGCGCCTTGAGCTGGAGACGTCGCAGGTACAGCAGCAGCTCGCCCAACGGCAGCAGGTGCTGCGCAAGCTGCGTGAAGCGGAGCAGCGCCGGTTGCGCCAGGCTCAGCAACTGCAGGCCGTCCCGCCGGCCATCAAGCTGCTGGACAACATCGGCAGCGTACTGACGCCTGATATTGCGCTCCTGAATATTGACGTCATTGCCAGTAAAGGCGATGCGCGGCTTACGGTGAATGCAGGCAATCTTGACGCCCTGCTCGCCTTTAGCGAGCGGCTACAGCAGTTGCCGGCGCATGTGGTGCTTGAGAACCATCGCCAGTCGGCGCAGGGCGATCCTGCCTGGCCGATTAACGCGGTACTCGACGTCAAGGTGACGACGGAGGCGCACCATGCGGCTTCAGAATAAACCCGCCGTGCTGCGCTGGCAGGCGGCGTTATTTGCCGGGCGCATCGGAACGGTTCCGCTCGTGCTCGCCGGGCTGCCCGCAGGACTGCTGCTGTTATGGCTTGGCGGCGTGCGGCCGCATACCATCCATTTGCAGGAGAACCTTGCCCGGATCCAGGCGCAGCTACAAACCGCGCTGCCGCTGGATAAACAGCAGCCGGAACTGCAAAGCCGCATCAGCCTCGGAGAATATCAGCAGGTCAGGCTCATTTTTGAGCAGTTCAGGAGCCGAGGAATGAAGGTCGACGCCAGCCGCTATCAGCTGGAAAACGACGACGGCAAAACCGCGCTACGGCTGGATATTCCGCTGCGCGGTGAATATCTGCCGCTGATGGACGCCCTGGAAACGCTCAGCCGCACTTTGCCGTTACGCATTGAGCAGCTAAGCCTGCGGCGCGCCGGGCCATCGGAAAGCCAGCTCAGCGCCACCGTGCAGCTTCGCCTGTTGAAGGAGTCGCCATGAAACTGCCGCGCTATTTACAGCTGGCGCTGGTGCTGACCGCCGGTGCTGTTTTCTGGAGCCAGTTTGCCGATGACGAGATATCGCAAGCGCCGCTTGAGGCGCAGCCGGTCTCACGCCCGCGCCCCGCGCCAGCAAAGCCGGAGACGGCTCACGCAACGCGCATCGATCTCTTTTCAACGCCACATAGCAGGGCACAAGACGCAGCAGAAAAGCCGCCGGAAAACGATCGGCCTGAAGAGGCGACACCAACCGCACCGCCACTACCGCTTCAGCTCCTCGGTGCCTGGTGGGAAAACCGTCAAAGGATCGTTGTGCTGACGGATGGCAAAGAGACCTGGCCGGTCTGCGAGCGCTGCAGGGCGGACGGCAGGATCTGGATCGGCAGTTCGCCGGTCAACAACTGGATTTTAAAAGCGGTGGCGAACGACCACCTCCTGTTTGAATGGCAGCCCACCCATAGCCAGCAGCGGCTGGAACTGGATGAGCTGCAATCGGAACCGACACATTAATCATGAAAAAAACTATTGCTCTCACTTTTTTGTTGTCATGCGCGCTACTGAGCGGCTGTGCACAACGTGCGGCGCCTCCGGTCCGGGAATCAGTGACCGCCTCGCCGCAGGTGCTGGTTAAGCGGCTTAAGGAGATAGACCAACAGCGCATCGCCAGCCCACAGGATATTGCGCTTCGCGCCGAGCAGGCTGACATCAGCAAAAAGCTGGTCAATGACTACCTGAAAAATGCCGATCTCGCGGTGCGTCAGAACAATTACACCCTGGCGACGCAAATGTGGCGCGATGCGCTTACCTATGAGCCCGGCAACCTGCGCGCCCTGCAGGGCTTACGCAAACTCGATGCCCGTAGAGCGCTGGACGCATTGTATAAGGAGGCAGTGGCTAACAGCACCCGCGACCCGGCACGCGCGCTGCACAAAATCCAGCAGGTACTGGAAGAAGATCCCAACTGGCCCCAGGCGCGCGCGCTGCGCGATCACCTGATGCGTGAGGTGTCGCGGATCAACCAGCCGGAGCAGCGTCTGAACCGGGAACTGCAAAAAACGATAGCGCTTAATTTTCGCGAGCACAGCCTGATGGCCATCTTTAACACCATCAGCCAGATGACCGGGGTCAATATCATTTTTGACAAAGATATTTCCTCCAGCACAACCGGCAGCCTGATAGCCAAACGCACCACTGCGGAAGATGCTATCAACGTGCTGCTGTTGTCGAATAACCTGCGGAAGAAGGTGCTGAACAGCAATACATTGCTGATCTACCCCGCCACCGCGCAAAAAGAGAAGATCTATCGCGACGTGGTCGTCAAAACCATCTTCCTGGGTTATGCGAAAGCAAAAGAGGTCAACGTCGCCCTGCGCAATATGGTCAAGCTGAAGGATGTGCACGTTGATGAGCGAACCAACTCCGTCACCCTGCGCGGGCCAAAAGAGAACGTGGAAAAAGCGGAGCGCCTGTTAGTGACGCTCGACCGGCCTGAAGCGGAGGTCACGCTGGCCGTTGAAGTGCTGGAAGTAAACACCAACGATCTCGAAGCGCTTGGCGTGAAGCTGCCGCAAACCATCAGTGCGGGTTTTGCGAAAAGTAAAGAAGGTGATTTAAAGGGAAGCGGGATCCCGCTGGGCGACCTGAGCGCCAAAAATATCATGGTCGATATCGACAATATGACCATTGACATGAAAAAGGTGTTGAGCAACGCCAGAGTGCTGGCCAACCCGCGGATCCGGGTGAAAAACAATAAAAAAGCGCTGGTTGATATTGGTCAAACGATCCCGGTACTGACCACAACCGTCAATGACGGGATTTCGCAACAGAAAGTGGATTATCAGGACGTCGGCCTGAAGCTGGAAGTCACCCCGGAAGTCAGTATGGATGACAATATCTCAATGGAGGTGAAGTTCACGCTCAGTGCCCTGGGCGCCGAAGAACCCGGTGAGAACGGAGCAAAGTATTACCGCACCACGAAACGCGAAGCCAATACCACGCTCAGCAGTATGAACGGCGAGACCCAGATGCTGGCAGGGCTGATCAAGCAGGATGAAACCACGACCCAAAAAGGAACGCCGTTATTAAGTGACATCCCGGGGCTGGGCCGCCTGTTTAGCAGCAATTCCGACAACAAAGAGCGCACGGAGGTGGTGCTGTTAATTACGCCGACTATTGAGCGCAACCTCGATTTACCGGGAAGCCACGTCAGTACCATTGAGATGGGCAGCGACGATTTAACGGGCGACAGCATTCAACTGCGCGACCTGCAGCGCGACGAGCCGGGAAGCGGGTTTACCGCACCGGCGCTAGCGCCGCCGGCCCATTTCCCTGACCGGGCGGCCACGCTGCCGCCACCGATCCTCGATGAGTCAGAGACGGAAAACGGAGCATCTTAATGCAGCGCCAGCACGGTTTTACCTTGATTGAGATGATCGTCACGCTGGCGCTACTCGCCACGCTTGCCGCTGCCGCTGCGCCGCTGATGCGTAACTACCATCAGCGGCAGCAGGAGACGCAGTTACGTGAGTCGCTGCGCACGCTACGCGATGCCATTGACCGTTATCACCAGGCAAGCGTGGACGGCATAATTGAGAAAAAAACCAGCGAATCGGGATATCCGCCGACACTAAAAAGCCTGGTGGAAGGCGTCCGGGATAAGACATCGCCCACTGGCGCGATGATCTACTTCCTGCGCCATATACCGCGCGATCCGATGTGCGATTGCGAGGGAAAAAATGATGAAGAGACCTGGCGGTTACGCGCATCCACGCAGCCACCCGGCGATTTCAGCGGCGGAGGGAAAGACGTGTTTGATGTCAGTAGTACCAGTACGGCCAGCGGTCTGAATGGAGTGCCCTATGCGCAATGGTGAAAAAGGTTTTACGCTCATCGAGCTGCTGGTGGTGATGGCGATCATCGCGACATTGATGACCCTGGTCGCTCCACGTTTTTTCCAGCACGCGGACAGAGCTAAAGAGGTGGTGCGCGAGCATAACCTGCATGCGCTGCGCAGCGCGATCGATCACTACCGCCGCGATCGTCTGGCGGGGCCATACAGCCTGGAGGATCTGATCGAGGCCGGTTATCTGCGCCAGATGCCGCTGGATCCCATCACCAACCGCCGCGATATCTGGGAGGCGAAGACCGATGACGAAGGGCAAATTATTGACGTCGAGACGCCACCTAAACCCGGTCAGGATCATCGCGATGCGTTCGATTAAACAACAGGGAGGTTTTACCTATCTGCTGCTGCTGATTGCGCTCTCCACGCTGGCGTTGTCGCTGCTGAAAAGCCGCGATGAGGTGGAGATGCGTTATCAGGCGCAGCAGGAGGCTGAGCTTTTATTTCGCGGCGAACAAATCCGCGCGGCGATACAGGCCTACCGCGGCAACGGTGATGGCTGTTTTCCCGTGCGTTTCGAACAGCTGCTTATTGATAAACGCGGGCGAAAACCGCTTTATCACCTGCGCCAGCACTACGCCGACCCGCTAACCGGGAGTAAAAACTGGGGGATGATCCTCGATCCTCAGGGGCGCTGGATTGGCGTGCGCAGTCTCGGAAAAGGTACGCCACGGAAAAAAGTCGGCTTTCGTCACGATCCAAAACAGTTTGCCAAAGCGAAAACGTATTACGACTGGAAATTTCAGGTAGAGAGCGATCCGCAGGCCCCGCTGCCTGCGGCCTGTGGTCGCTAATGCAACGACTGTCTTTGTCATGAAAAAATCCTCTTTGAGAAAAATAAAAACAACAAGTTTACGCAACAGTGACCATATCTTAATGCTTCAGACCGTAAAACATACCACCAGATAAAATCATCGTTTATTTATTTTTAACTCATAGATACAGAGAAGATTCTTATTAATCAGAAGACCAGCACCGTCTTATTTTATTCTGAGGAATGAATATACTGCCTTGCCACTATTCAGGCAGGAATAGTAGGCTTAATAGCCATCTCATATATTTTACCATGATGAGCGAGACATAAGATGGAACCATCAATTAAACAGACTCATGAAAAAATTCGGGTTTGCGTGCGAACAAACTCTTTTTTATTCGAAAAAGGGCTTGAAGAAATAGCGCGATTTTATTTTATCGCCAGAGATAAAATACTGTGCATTATCGATGCTGACACGTTTGGCACGAAGACGCATCTGGTGAAGTATCTGGAGTTCATCAGAAGAATTAAACCCGACATGCTTGTTTTGATCACGGGTCATCACACCCGAAGCGAGCAGCACGCATGGTATGTAAGAGCAAATGAATCCCTGTCGGGCTGGTGCGAAACCATTGATGCCATGAACTTTATGCGACCCAATCTCGACAGCGTTATCGATTTTTACAGAAGGCAACATGACTGAAAATCTTTTGCAAACGGAGGACTAGACGTGAAGTTAAGTTTTTGTATCAGGACGAATGTTTTGGCTAAAATGGCCGATGTCACCGAGGCTGAATTAGTGTATGCGCTCATGACGACGGGTGAGCTGTTCGGGGTGAAAATACCGGCACCGTTACCGGGCAGGCATAATGCCAAAACGCGTAGCTTTGATTACAAAGAAGCACTGGATTTTGCTGAAGAAGTGAAAATATCCCGAGACAGTAAAAGGCAGATCTGAAAACGTAATAAGTCCATCCCTTAATCAAGTGATACCTCAATCCATTCCTTATATTTACAGCAGCACTGCCCGGATGACTTAGCGTTTTCCTTCAACATTGATAGCGCGATACATATGACTTCAGCGTACAAGCAATCATTAATACTCCGGGCATACTCAAGTTTTTTACCCAGATAATAACTAAGCGAAACATGATCAATATTAATCCCCTGCAAGGATAATTGCGTGGCGGCATCGCCAATGAGTATTGATGCTTGCTTTTCAGGATAGACATTATTCATGAATTTTAGCCCTGCACTTTGTAAAATATTCGACAGGTAGAGTTCAGGGGGCTTATGCCCCCTTGTTTACAAAAACATCTCAGAATGAATTAACGTGTTTACCAATCACAGCTACTTAAGCCCGTATTTTTAAACGTTTTTGATTCCGTCTTTCCTCTGATACC